>NZ_DVEA01000171.1:0-8588 GCF_015295965.1 Thermoleptolyngbya sp. M55_K2018_002 | reverse complement strand
GACGCAAGTTTGTGCGGCGACTCAAGGAACTGACGTTGCTCAAGTTTGAGCCTGCCTTGTGGAGATGCCTGGCAGCAGAAGACAAAGAAGCGCTGAGGGCGATCGCCCAGACTGCCTTGATAGAATACTACCAACGGTTAGAAGCTCGTTCTATCGCGCCCTAGAGCCATGACTTCCGAACGACTCCTGCAATTGCCCCTGCTAGAAAGTGGCGATCGCCTCTTCGCTAAAGGACTCGCTGCCGTCCTCGTAGCTTTGCGGTGGGGCATTGCGATTTCCGAACACCAGGCTTTTGTCGCATCATTCCAGCAAGCGGCACCATGATTTACCTCGACTACCACGCCACCACACCAGTCGATTCGCGTGTTGCCGATCGCGTTTACCACTATATGACGGCAGAATTCGGTAATGCCAGCAGCACCGATCACGAGTGGGGCGATCGCGCTGAAGCTGCCATCAAGCAAGCTGCTAAAGAAGTTGCAGACCTCATAGGAGCTTCACCGAGGGAAATCGTTTGGACATCCGGTGCGACCGAAAGTATCAATCTGGCAATTCAGGGGCACTTGGCTCCTAACCCAACGAAACCTCATCGAATCGGCTTAATGCCGATTGAACACAAAGCCGTCCTCGATACCTGCCATGCTTTAGAGAAACGAGGTTGGGCTGAACTGGTTTACCTCCAAGTGGATTCCAAAGGCAGGCTCGACCTGGAACATTTAGAACAAGTCTGTGCCGAGGGGTTGTCTCTGCTTTGCGTGATGGCGGCGAACAACGAGATTGGCAACATCTACCCGATTCAGAAGATTGGGCAGATTGCTCAACACTACGGCATTCCTTTTCTATGTGACGGCTCTCAGGCAGTCGGCAAGATTCCTGTTCTATTTGAGGAATGGGGCATCACCTATCTGGCAATCTCTGCCCACAAGTTCTACGGCCCCAAAGGGGTTGGGGCACTAGCTGTTCGTCAAGGCTATCACTTAGAGCCGCTTATATTCGGTGGTGGTCATCAGCGAGGAATGCGATCGGGTACTCTCAACGTCCCTGGGATTGTTGGGTTGGGAGAAGCTTGTCGGCTGCGATCGCTGGAGATGGAAGAAGATGAGCGGGCGATCGCCATGAAGCGCGATCGACTTCAAGATCTGCTCCTAGAAAAGATCCCTAACCTAGTCATTAATGGAGATCCAGAGCATCGGCTGGCAGGAAATCTTCACATTTCAATTCCTGGTATTCCCAATAGTGCCGTCATCGCTAGAGTTCGTTCTAAATTAGCGATATCAACTGGATCAGCTTGTTCTTCTGGGGTGGAAGAACCTTCCCATGTGCTACGTGCAATGAAGCTACAAGACAAAGTGATTGATGGGGCACTTCGTATTGGGATTGGTAAGTTTAGTCAGGATAAGGAGATTTACACAGCAGCAGACTTCTTAATAGAAGCCTATGAAATAACCCGTCAAGCTTTGTATGTTTAGGACTAATTCAATCTGTTAAGCTCTTTTGACGGTCGAAGAATATTTAGAGCCAGCTTTGTTGAAGATGTTTCGGCTGAAGATCAGCCAGACGTGATTGCAGCCCCTAAAAAACGAACTTTGAGTACACTAAAAGCGCTGCCTGACCTTCAAATTCTGACCACGCACTCTTGCTGTTGCTCAGCGAGTTCGTTCCTTCTGCTCAGGAAAAACTCATTTCTGGTTTCGGGCATCCAGTTAAATTGGAGACATTCCGAAGATAGCCGCTGGGCTTGCAATGTACCCGCTATATTTGCCAAAACCCATGTTCTCCCCGGCTGACGGAGCCAATTCTCAACGCCCGCTGCGATCGTCCCTGCAAATGAGGCTGACGCTGGGGGCGATCGCAGCAATTTGGGGTGGGCTTGGGTTGGGGATGCTCTGGATGTCTTGGCGGACGGAGCGAATGTTTTTGGCAGATCACCGGGCTAAGCTGTCGGCCGTGGTGCAGCAGATGCCCGATCAGGAAGTGGCGATCGCCCACGGATCTGCCTCCCAGAGCGATTTGCAGGACATGGTCAACCGGCTGTCGTCGGCCAATACCTGGCTGTGGATTCGAGATCACCAAGGCAACATCTTAGCCCGCTCCAACAATCTCCAGGTTTCTGAACATCAGGATGCGCTGCTGGATCTGTCGGAAACCACCACTACCCCCAAAATCCTGCGGCTACATGGGCAGTTCATCATTTGGTGTACCTATCCACTACAGCATGACGGGCAGATGATTGGGCAACTCTACGTCGCCAAGGACGTGACCCGCGACTACAGCATGTTGCAGTCGGTCAACCGCGATCTGATGATGGGCACGGGTATGGGCGTGGTGACGATGAGCGGGCTGGCGGCCTGGTTGATTTGGCGATCGCTCTCGCCCCTGCGGCAGGCTAACCAGATCGCTGAAGCCTACAGCGCTGGCAGCACCAACATCTCCCGCCTCGACCCAGATCAGGTGCCCGTTGAGGTGCAGGAACTGGTTCACACCTGCAACCGCCTGGTCGATCGCCTGTCGCAAACCGCCGAACGGCAGCGCCAGTTTACCAACGACGTGTCGCACGAACTCCGCACGCCGCTGAGTCTGGTCTATGGCTATTTGCAAAGCACCCTCCGCCGCAGCCCCAACCTCACCGAGGCGCAGCAGGAGATGCTGTCGATGGCGGTTTCTGAAACCGAGCGCACGATTGAGCTGCTCCAGGGATTGCTAGAACTCGCCCGCACCGACAGCAGCGCGGTGTTGTTTAACCTGGAACCCGTGCCGATTGGCGAAGTGGTTGGTGACGTAATCCGCATGACAGAACAGTTCAAGCGGCGATCGCTCAAGCTAGAAGCGCCCAGCCAGCCGATTGTTGCCCGGGCCGACCGCGAACACCTGCTGCGCGTACTGGTTCACCTAATCGACAACGCCATTCAATATTCCGAACCCAACCAGCCCATCAGCCTGACGCTCAGCCGCAAAGCACCCTGGGCGACGATTCAGGTGCGCGATCGCGGCTGTGGCATCTCCAAAGAAGACCAGGCGCGAATTTTTGAATCCTTTTACCGGGTTGATGCCTCCCGCAGCCGGGCCACAGGCGGCGTGGGGTTGGGGCTGGCGATCGCCGAATCCCTGGTCGAAGGCATGGGCGGGCAGATCGGTGTCGAATCAACCCCCGGCGTGGGGAGTGTGTTTACCGTAAAGCTGCCGCTTTTGGAGTGATGGAGTCGCGGAGCGATGGAGCGATAGGGCATTTCTACGCCTTCACCCCTTCATCCCAATCCTCTCCACTCCCCCCAAATCTTTAACCCCCCAACCCCTGATCATGTCTACTATCCTCTTAGTTGAAGACGAAGAAAAACTGGCTCGCTTCATTCAGCTAGAACTGGGCTGCGAGGGCTATCAGGTAAACGTCGCCCACGACGGACTGAGCGGGCTGACGCTGGCGCGCGAGACTCCGCCCGATCTGGCAATTTTGGACTGGATGCTGCCAGGGATGACGGGAGTGGAGCTATGCCGCCGACTGCGCTCGACGGGCAGCAAGATTCCGGTGATTTTGCTGACGGCGAAGGATGAAATTGGCGATCGCGTGACGGGGCTGGATGCGGGAGCCGATGATTACGTCGTCAAGCCCTTTAGCATTGAGGAACTGCTGGCCCGCGTCCGCGCTCACCTTCGCCGCACCCAGGAACCCGACCCCGACGCGCTGGAGTTTGCTGACCTGACGCTGAATCGCCGTACCCGCGAGGTATTCCGCAACGGTCGCCTGATTGAACTCACCGCCAAGGAGTTTGACCTGCTGGAACACCTGATGCGCCGCCCCAAACAGGTGATTACGCGCGATCGCATTTTGGAAGAAGTCTGGGGCTACGACTTCATGGGCGACTCCAACATCATCGAAGTCTACATCCGCTATCTGCGCCTAAAACTCGAAGAACAGGGCGACAAACGGCTGATCCAAACCGTGCGCGGCGTGGGCTATGTGCTGCGAGATTAAGGGTTGAGCGTGAATAAACTACGCCCAAAGCACCAATCCCGGCTGATAGGGGCTGCTGAGGTTTTCGTGCTTGGGCAAGATGCGGAGGGACAGTCCCTGAAAGCCGCTGTTGCGATAGGCGATCGCCCGCTGATAGACACTCATGGCAGGATTATCCGCATCAGCCCCAACATACTCCATGACTACAGGCTGCCCGTTGGCGATTTCGCCATGCTCGTCGATTGCCCCCTGGTATAGCTCTACCTGTATGTCGTCCGGTGTCAGTTCGCCTAGGCGGATGTAGGCCGTGACGAGAATCTCCTGTTCCACCTGCACATTGCCATCTGAGGACACGTCCACCCGGTCGATTTTCATGTCATACCAATGCTCAAACAGATGGTGATGCCAGCGGGCCAGGTCTTTGGCCGGGGCATAGTCATTGGAGATCATCGCCCGAGCGCGATCGCTCGCCGGGAAATAGGCCCGCTCTGCATATTCCGCCACCATCCGCGCTGTGTTAAATGTCGGCAAATTCAGCCGAATCGCGTCCTTCATCTTGGCGATCCAGCCGTGGGGAATGTCGTTTTCATCGCGGTTATAGAACAACGGCACGATCTCCTGTTCCAGCAGGTCGTAGAGGTCATTGGCTTCTACTTCGTCCTGTTCTTCTGGGTCGTCATAGTCTTCGCCATGCCCAATCGCCCAGCCCGTCCGCACATAGTCTGCCTCATCCCACCAGCCATCCAGCACGCTGAGGTTGGGCAGACCGTTCATCGCCGCCTTCATGCCGCTGGTTCCAGACGCTTCGCGGGGGCGGCGCGGCGTGTTTAGCCAGATGTCGCAGCCCGCCACCATCATCCGCGAAACGTGGATGTCGTAATTGGGAATAAACACGATGCGGTGGTGAATGTCGGGGTCGCGGGTAAAGTGGACAATCTCGCGGATTAACTCCTTACCAGGATTGTCTTTGGGGTGGGCTTTGCCCGCGATGATGAACTGCACCGGATGGTTGGACTTGAAGCGATCGCCCAGTCCCAGCATGATCCGCTTGATCCGCTCCACATCTCGCATGAACAGCGTCGCCCGCTTGTAGGTGGCAAAGCGCCGCGCAAAGCCGATGGTCAGCACTTTGGGGTCTAGCACGTCCTGCGTCTGGCTGAGTTCGATGAGGGAACCGCCGCGATCGCGCAAGCTTTGTTGCAACCGCTCCCGCACAAACAGCACCAGTTCCGACCGACAGCGCTCGTGGTTCCGCCAAAATTCTTCATCGGGAATGCTGCTCACCCGCTCCCATAGCGGATCACTGGCAGGGGCCATGTTCCAAGCTGGGCCTAAGTAGCGATCGTAGAGATCCTGGGTAGATTTGGCCACGCAACTGCGGGCGTGAACGCCGTTGGTGATGGAGGTAATAGGCACCTCTGCTAGGGGTAGCGCCGACCACAGCGTTGCAAACATCGACCGTGACACTGCGCCATGCAGCTTGCTCACCCCGTTCACGAAGGAGGCCATCTTGAGCGCCAGAATTGCCATGCTGAAGGGAGCCGCCAGATCACCCGGATTTTCGCGCCCTAGCGAGAGAAACTGCTCCCGCGCCAGCCCAAACTTTTCGGCGTAGTGCCCCAGGTAGTAAATGATTTTGTCAGAGGGAAACAGGTCGATGCCAGCGGGCACGGGCGTATGGGTGGTGAAAACCTGACTGGCTAGGGCCACCTGTGCGGCCTCTTCGTAGGTTAGCCCGGCTTCTTCGATCATCAGGCGAATCCGCTCCAGCGCCAGAAACGCCGAGTGCCCCTCATTCATGTGATACACGGTGGGGTTTAGCCCCAGCGCCCGCAGCATCCGCACGCCGCCAATGCCCAGCATGATTTCCTGGTGAATTCGCAGGTCGATATCGCCGCCGTAGAGTTCATCGGTAATGTCCTGGTCGTACTGATTATTTGGCTCAATATTCGTATCCAGCAGGTAGAGGGGAACCGTGCCCACCTGCACGCGCCAGATGCGGGCGTAGACCTTGCGGCCGGGATAGTCCACCTCAATGCGGATTTCGGAGCCGTCGGGGTGGCGCTCTAGGTGCAGCGGCATGTTGTAAAAGTCGTTGATGGGGTAGCGCTCTTGCTGCCAGCCGTCTGCGTTGAGGTATTGGGCAAAGTAGCCTTCTTGATAGAGCAGGCCCACGCCCACCAGCGGCAACCCCAAGTCGCTGGCGGATTTCAAATGGTCGCCCGCTAGCACGCCCAAGCCGCCGGAGTAGATGGGCAGGCAAGAGGTTAGCCCAAACTCGGCAGAAAAGTAGGCGTAGCAGTCGGTTAGCCCAGTCTCAGGGGCGATTCCCGCTGGGGTTTTGCCATTGGGGGTAGGGGATTTGGGCGATCGCCGCTTGCGAAACCAGCTTGGCTGCCGCAGATAGTCATCCAACTGCCGCTCTACGCGCTCCATCTGCGCCAAAAATCCGTCGTCTTCGGCCACCTCTCGCAGCCGCGCCTGACTGATCGTCCCCAGCATCAGCACGGGGTTGTGTTTGCTGGTTTCCCACAGGTCTCGATCCAGCCGCCGAAACAGGTCTATCGCTTCATAATCCCAGTCCCAGTGGAGGTTATAGGCAATGCGCCGCAGGGGTTCGAGCAGGGGCGGCAGGGCGGGGGTGACGTTGAAGGTGCGGATGGGTTTCATAGAGGGAAGAAAAAAGAACGAAGAGGGAAGAACGAAAAATAAGGAGGGAAGGGAGGTTAATGCTTCTGAGGGGAAAGGGTGGGGGGCTGGGGATGAGGTTGCTGGGAGCTTTGGAGCTGATTAGTAATCCAAAATCGCAAATCCAAAATCGAAAATCGATCTGACTTCTGTATTGTGTCCTGAGCAGATTCTAAGGATGCGGGGCTTAATACTTTTTCTCTACTGCATTGCGTTGCGTTACGAATGAGCAAAAAATTAGGCAAAAAAAGAGCGGCCAGCGGCCGCTCCTCAGGAGAACTCTGAGCTAGAAAATAGGAGTTAGAAAACCAGAGATTGCATCGATGTCGCTAGATGACGAAGTTGACGGAGGTGACGCTGCTGACCTGGGTGTTGTTTAGGTTGGCGATCGCCACGAAGTTGGTTCCTGCGCCGCTGCCGTCTGCATCGACAAAAATGCGGGTCGCTGTGCCCACTTGCGACAGCTTGACGTAGGCGCTGAGCCGCTGGAACGGCGTGCCGCCTGCTAAAAAGGCGGGCTGTTGGAAGATGCCGCGCAGGTCGATGACATCGGTCGTCTTGAAATCGGCGATCGTGTCAATGCCTTCGGCCAGGCTATTGAACACGAACATATTTCTGCCGCCGCCGCCGATTAGCACGTCGTTGCCTGCGCCGCCGATCAAGATATCGTTGCCTGCCTGCCCGCGCAGTGTATCATCGCCTGCACCGCCGACGAGTTGGTCATTGCCGCCGCCGCCGCGCAGGTCGTCGTTGCCGCTGCCTCCATCCACCAAGTCACTGCCGCCGCGAGCAATCACGCGGTCGTTGCCGCTCCGCGCAATAATCCGATCATTTCGATTGGTTCCCCGCAGGGTTTCCGCCCGGTTGGTGCCTCGGACAACGTTGGGGCGACGGCCCAGCGAAAACACCAAAGGCGTTCCCAGTTGTCCGTTGGGGGCTGGGGGAATAACGACGAGTTCCTCGTTGCCTGGCCCCACGTCGTCTGCGGCCATTTCCCAGGTGTCGAAGGCTCCCGCAGCCAGCGCGTTGCCAGCCAGGTCAGTAATGTCGCTGACACGCAGCGTCAGGGTATAGGTTCCGGTGCGGCTGGTCAGCCGATTTAGGTTCCCCACTGTAAAGGTGCGGTTGTCGCTGGTGGAGAGCGTGGCGCTGCTCAAGTCCAGCGGGGTGCCGCTACGGGTCAGTTGCAAGTCGCTCAGGTCAAAGTTTCTGACGGCTTCACTGAATTGAATCGTGATCGTGCCCAGCGCCGTTGTCCGGGGGTTGGGGGTAACGTCCACAATGTCCACTGTTGGGGCGATGCGGTCGATCGTGTAGGCGGCCGTGCCGTTGACCCCGGCCACGAGCGCCAAATTCTCTGAATCTTTGATCGAGCCGTCATTCAGCACGTTGAGGCGAACCGTACCGTTGCCTGTGCCCGTGTTGACCACCACCGTAAACTTGCCGTCTGTGCCCGTGACGCTGGCCACGGTTGCCCCGGTCAGCCCAGTGGTCGTCAGGCTGAAGTCGGTGACATCGACCCCGGTCACGGGTTCGCTGAAGATGACCGAAAAGCTGACGGTTGGGGCATTGGTGGCTTCGGGGCCGACGCGGGAAATGGCGAATACGCGGGGAGCCTGGCCCGGCAACTCTGCCGACAGAATCACGCCAAAGAAATTGTCGTTGTTGGCGGGCGAGTTGTTGTCGCTGCTGGCGCTGTTGCCTTGGGCAAAGAGGCGATCGCCCGTCACCGTGGGCAGGCGGGTTGGCATTCCCAGATTATTGCCGTTGCTATTGGTTAACGAGTTGAGCGCAAAAATCGCGCCGCCCAAGCCCTGACCATTGCCGCCAGCGCCCGCACCGCCCTGAGCGCTGTTGTTGATGAAGCGCGTGTCGGTCATCGTCAGAGACCCCGTGCGGATGAAGATAGCGCCACCCATGCCCGCGCCGCCGCCGCCGCCGTTGCTATTGC
>NZ_DVEA01000413.1:0-8650 GCF_015295965.1 Thermoleptolyngbya sp. M55_K2018_002 | reverse complement strand
TGCCTCAAGGTCTTTGCAGCGCCCCACCCTGCCACCCCACGAGGGCATCTCGCCAGACAGCGCCGCCGTCTACCTGCATCACCCATCCCATCCTTTTTTCTGCACCTGCAATCCCGCTGACCTAGTGAGCTATTGCGCCCAATTTGCCGTTGAACAGGTGCCGCCAAGCAAAATTCGCTGTGCTGTTTCCCAATGCCAGCAGCCTAATTCTTTTCTGGTTCTGTGGAACCGCGCTCAGCCCAGGCGACCCCCTTCCAGACGCAAGGCAGGTTTCGTCAGGGCAACTCGCCTCCGCCGTCAGGCGGTAAAACGTTAAAGTTGGCGTAACATTCTCTTGGCAACGTCCCATACTTGGAAATCAAAAGGTCATCAGAGGAAAAACCAGCCCGAAACGACCTCCAAAAGCCACCAAGAAAACCGCCCCAAAAAGCGGCTGCGAAACGCCCAAGCGTACTTCAAGAATGCCTATAGTCGCCGGATACACGCCCCTATCATGCTCCATTGGTTAAAACCGCCCGCTAAACTGCCGCTTGAGATTCAGCGCTCGCCGCTGGTGAGGACGGTTTGGGAGCGGATTTTGCCAGGGGTATTGGCGGGGCTGCTGGTGCTGGGGCTGATTCATCTGGGGCTGGTGCAGTCTTTAGAGCATCTGGGATATAACGCCCTGTTTTCGCTGCGCGGGCCGATTGCCTGGAGCAAAGATATCGTCGTGGTCGAAATTGACGAAGAGAGTCAGCGTATTGCTGGGCAAACCGTTTGGACGCGCGATCGCTACGCAGACCTGATTAACCAGCTCAGCCCCGCCCAGCCCAGCGTCATCGTCCTCAACCCGCTCTTGTCGGAAAATGACCCCCAGGATATGGCTCTGGTAGCGGCGATGGGAGAATCTGGAAAAGTTGTGTTGGGCCAGTCCTGGACTGATACCGACTCAGCGATCGTGCCCGCTTTGCCCCTACGAGCCGTTGCAGTTGATATCGGACACGTCTTTTCGCGGGAAGACCTGGATGGATTGGTGCGCCAGATTCGCCTGCGACGCTATGGGGTGCCAGCGCTGTCGCTCGTGGCGGCCAATCTCCACCTGCGCCCGCTGGGAGAGCGCATTGTCGTGGAGAATCCCAATCAGGAACTCTGGATTAACTGGCCCGCTGCTGCCCGCGAATTGACTCACTACTCCTACGCAGATGTGGTGCGGGGGCAGGTGCCGCTCCAGTTTTTCCGAGACAAGATCGTGCTGGTAGGCATTACCACCTCCCCGATGAACTCGCTGCAAACGCCGTTTGACCGGGCCGTTCCAGTCAGCGATATGTACCTGCAAGCGGCTGCGATTAGCAACCTGCTTCAGCAGAACGACCTGCGACGGCTGGGCAATGGCTGGCAGGGATTGCTGCTGCTGTTGGGTGGGCCGGTGCTGAGCTTTGGGCTGATGGGGTGGTCGTTTGAGCGGCGACTGATGGCGTGGCTGGGGCTGTGTTTGGGCTGGCTGGGGCTGTCGGTGCTGTTGTTTCATTACCAGTATTGGATTCCGGTGGCGATGCCCGTGCTGCTGGTGACGCTGACGGGGGCGGCGGTGGCGCTGCGGGAACAGTCGCGAACCAACCTGCTGCTGCGCCAGAGTGAGGAACGCTATGCCCTGGCGGTGCAGGGGTCGAACGAGGGTCTGTGGGACTGGAACCTGATGACTAATCAGGTTTACTATTCCCCGCGCTGGAAGGAAATGCTGGGCTGGGAGGAGTCGGAGGTGGGCGATCGCCTTGAGGAATGGTATGAGCGGGTGCATCCCGATGATCTAGATTCGCTCAAGGCCGCCCTCCAAGAGCATCTCGACGGGCACACGGCCCATTTCGAGCATGAGCATCGCATGATTCATCGCGAGGGCAGCTATCGCTGGATGCTGACGCGGGGTGTGGCGATCAAGCATCGCGACGGCACGGCCTATCGGATGGCGGGCTCCCAAAGCGACATCACCCAGCGCAAGGAGGCCGAAGACCAGCTTTGGCACAACGCTTACTACGACGATTTGACTGGGCTGCCCAACCGGGCCTTTTTCTTGGATCGACTGCGGCAGGCGATCGCCTTTTCCCAGGAATACCCGCTCTGTTTTCATGCTGTCTTGCTGATTGACCTGGATCGGTTTCAGGTGGTCAACAACAGTCTGGGGAACAGCGTTGGCGACCAGCTTTTGATTGCCACGGCGCATCGCCTGAAGGGGTTTTTGCCCAGCGAAGCCGTGGTGTCTCGGCTGCCGGGGGATGAGTTTGCTATCCTGCTGCCCAACATTGAAGACGAGCGCGAAGCCACCCGCACAGCCGAGCAACTTCAGCAAATCTTGGCGCGGCCATTCAACGTTGGCGACCAAGAGGTTTACATCACCATCAGTATCGGCATTGCTATTAGCTCTGCTCGCTATACCCAGGCAGAGCATATGCTGCAAGATGCCGACACAGCGCTGCATCGCGCCAAGGCCAGCGGCAAGGCTCGCCACCAGGTCTTTGACCCGGCTATGCACAACCGCATGTTGGCCCGGCTCAAGCTAGAAAATGACCTGCGGCGGGCGATCGCCCAGGAAGAGCGCTACGCCATGATCGGCGCAGACAACCCAGAACCGGAGCTATTTTTGCACTATCAGCCGCTGGTGCAACTCGACACTCGGCGCATTGTGGGCTTCGAGGCGCTGATCCGCTGGTATCACCCCAGCACAGGATTTTTGTCGCCGGGAAAATTTATTCCAATGGCAGAGGAAACCGGGCAGATTATCCCCCTGGGCTGGTGGATTTTGCGCCAGGCCTGTCGCCAGATGAACCGCTGGCAGATGCAGTTTCCCGACCTGCCGCCGCTGACGATCAACGTCAACCTCTCCAGCCGCCAGTTTTCCCTGCCCGACCTGACCCAGCAAATCCAGGGCATCCTCTACGAAACGGGGCTAGATGCCTCCAGCCTGAAGCTGGAAATTACGGAAGGCACGATTATGGAAAACGGTCGCGCCGTCATCGACATGCTCTATCAACTGCGATCGCTCGGCATCCAGCTTGCTATCGACGACTTTGGCACGGGCTATTCCTCCCTCAGCTACCTCTACCGTTTTCCCATCAACACGCTGAAAATTGACCGCTCCTTTATCACCAAGATGCATACCGATAAGGACAGCGCTGCCATCGTCCGCACGATTATCAACCTGGCCCATAGCCTGGGGCTGGATGTCACCGCTGAGGGGGTGGAAGATCCCGAACAGGTGACCCGCCTGAAAGAGATGAACTGCGAATGCGGTCAAGGATTTTTGTTTAGCAAGGCGATCGATGCGGAAGCAGCGGAGGCATTGCTCAGCCAGACGGAGCTAATTCAGGACTTTACGTAATCTTGACCTGGAAACCCGTAAAATTCCGGTCAACCCTCACCGAAACTTTACTGAATGGTCTAGCCAGCATAAGGGCGCGATCGCAATACTAGAGATACCACTGAAAGTTTTGCTGGATTGCCGAACGGGATCTCCTGCACCCTGGCGGGCTGGGGGCGATCGCCAGCTTTTCCGTCCTTTTTACCCTCTATCAACCCATGCTGACCTGGAAAATTGTCAAGCGCATCGGCTACTCGGCTGTCACCTCGGCAGCGATCCTGATCGCCTCGCCCAGCCTTACGCCCGCCCAAACGGTGACCGGGCAGAATGTGTCGAATGTAACCGCCGTCAGCGCCGCCTCTCCGCTGCTGCAACCTGCCTACATTCTCGGCACGGGCGACGAACTGAGCATTGCCGTCTATGGGTATGACGAATACACCCTGACTACTTCGATCCTGCCAGACGGCACCATCACCCTGCCGCTGATTGGGCCAATTCAGGCAGCGGGTAAGACTACCGAGCAATTCAAGCAAGACCTAACCGAGCGGCTGCGGGCAATCTTGGTCAATCCAGCAGCCACAGTGACCGTGCTAACTCCGCGCCCGATCGTGGTCAACGTCGCTGGCGAAGTGATGCGTCCTGGCCCCGTGCGAGGAACAGACCTGCAAGGCACGCCCACACTCAGCGCCGCGCTGATCTCGGCAGGTGGCGTTACGCGCAATGCCGATATTCGCCAAGTCTATCTTCGTCGCGTTGGCCCCAACGGCGGCAATCAGTCCTACACGATTAACCTGTGGGACGCGATTAGCAGTGACAACGCCTCTGCCGACCTGTTGATTCAAGATGGCGACAGCATTTACATTCCCCCACTAGGTCAGGGCGAAGTTTTGGATCGTCGATTGCTAGCCCGCTCTAGCTTCTCGCCTGCGACGGTGCGGGTGCGCGTGGTGGGCGAAGTGACCAAGCCGGGTGAAGTGCAGGTGCCGCCCGGTAGTTCGGTGTCTAGCGCCGTGGCGATCGCCGGAGGCCCGACAGAAGATGCCCGTCTCAGCCGCGTCGCCTTTATCCGCATGAATGAGCAAGGGGTTATTGAGCGACGAGTGATTGATCTCCGTAATCTCAGCGATGCCAACGAGATTCAAGACGGGGATGTTGTCATTGTCCCCAAGCGGCAGGACACGAGCTTTCTACAGATGGTGGGACGTGTGCTGAATCCTCTGGGATCAGTTATCGGTATTTTGGAAGGGCTGGATGGATTGCTGCAAAACGACAACAACTAGACAGCAAACTTACTGCCCTCATCCCCCAACCCCTTCTCCCAAGTGGGGAGAAGGGGAGCTAAATAAATATGGGGTTGAAGTCCCTCTCCCGCTCTGGAAGCGGGCTTAAAGCCTTCGGCATACCAGAAAAGGGTGAAGGCTGAAATTGCTGTGTGAAGTATATTGGTGCCTGGACAAAGCTCATCATGCTCATAACGTGCTTGTGAATCCCAAGCTTGTGAATGCCAAGCTTGAATCCCCAGCTTGTGAATCCCACGGATCAGCTTGAACCGATGTGGAGCAAGGGTGGCAAGAACGTCACAAACCCGGCAGGCAAGTATAGTAGAAAAGCTGCGGTTTGAAACTGGGATGAGCCACTTGCGAGATGACGTGCCAGCAGAAGATGATGCCCAGGGGTGGCAGGGGACAGGGCGATCGCCCTCCCGTTCACCCTCCGATCGCCCCTCTTCATCCAGCGATGCTGAATGGGACGCAGCACTGCGGGCAATGGGCGAGGAACCTGCACGGGCGATCGCCGACGCTTCTGATCTCTCGCCCGTGCAGGTGAATGTATCTCCGGCTCCGCTCAAGCTGGTGGAAACGGCATTTTTGTCTAGCACGGCGGGGCTGCTGTGGCTGGTGAGCTACTATCTCAGCCTTGTGCCCTGGATGCGGATTGTGTTTCCGCTGCCGCTCGCCCTGGTGTATTTGCGCTGGGGAGCGCGGGCCGCCTGGATGTCGCTGCTGGTGACGGGGCTATTGCTGTCGGTGCTAATGGGCCCATTTCTTAGCATCTTGTTCATCATTCCCTATGGACTGCTGGGCGTGCAGCTTGGCTTTTTATGGCGGCGGGGCGCAGGTTGGCCGGTTTCCATTAGCATTGGCGCAGTGCTGGCGACGCTGGGCCTGTTTGCGCGAGTCGCTCTAACGTCTGCCTTTGTGGGCGAAGACCTGTGGGTTTATTTGACGCGGCGCATCGCCGATTTGCTGGAGTGGCTGGTGACGCGGCTGGTGGACTGGGGCGTGTTGGGGGTTGAGGCTCTGGGACAGATTAATCTGTCTGTGGTGCAGGCGCTGACGGTGGGGGCCTTTTTGCTGAGCGATCTAGTGTATGTGTTCACGATTCATCTGGCGGCCTGGCTCTTGCTGGGGCGGCTGGGCAACGCCATTCCGGAACCGCCGCGCTGGGTGCGGATTTTGCTAGAAGAAGAATAGCTGGAGCGCGCCCATTGCAGCGGCATTGCACCAGCTTGATACTAAGAATTGATATTGACAGAGTATCCGGAATAGCCTATCGTGAGAGTGTAATACCCTGTAGTACGATGCCGACTCTGTTTCACCTGGGCGATCGCCCGGATGACTTTGCGCCAACTGGGTCAGCAGTTTGTAGAGCCTATAGAGCGCGTATTGAGTAGCGCGTAGAGTGCAATTTGACGGCCTGCGATGCGATCGCCTCTAGCCCCTGAATTCGTCGTTTTTGTTCAATTCGAGTCTCATCTGTTAGCAGTTGAGATCCATCCATTCAGCGCCACCTGTTAAACGCTACAGCCTGATTGACTGACAAAACTCGAAGCACCCTCACCCCAACCCCTCTCCCAGAGCGGGCGAGGGGCTTTTGACCCAGGTTTGGCAGTTCAAGTCCCTTCGCCCCTTGTGGGAGAAGGGATTTAGGGATGAGGGGAAAAGATTTGTCAGGTAACCAGCGCTACAGCACAGACAGTCGGTTCAAAATTGCTTGCAATATTTGCAATAAAGGACTTCCCAGAGAGTCAAGGTATTGTGCTGTCTGGCGCTATTTCCAGCACCGTGATTTGAAAGTTTTCGGCAGATAGTCATAAATGATGCCCCCTAATATGACCCCCAATATGTTTCCCACCAAGCCTCCCATTACGCCTCCTATTTCGCTTTTTGAGAGCTTGCTAGACGGTGTTCTCATTGCAACGGAAACCGAGTTGATTGTTGCAAACGATGCCGCCCGACAGATTTGTGCGGTGCTGTGGCATCGGGCCCAGTCTGAGCGGCGATCGCCCCTCCAAGTGCCGAGTGATATCTGGCAGGTGTGCCAGTTGGTCACGACTGGCCACGTTGACAAACTCACGGTTCAAGATGGCGAATATTTCGTGGAACCGCGCCAGCAAATTCGGATGCGATCGCACTGGATGACCCTAGCTGAGGGCGATCGCCCTTATCTGCTGGTGATTCTGGAAGACCAGGACAGCCTGCGCCGCCGAGCCGCCCGCGCCGAAGCCCGTCGTTTTCGCCTAACCCGACGCGAAACGGAAATTTGGGAACTGTACCGCGCTGGCCACAGCCGCCAGGAAATTGCTGACCTCTGCTACATCACGCTGGAAACCGTGAAAAAACACCTGAAAAGCGTCCGCGCCAAAATCGAACCCTGGGAAGCAGCAAGCTGATCTCGATTTTAGATTTTGGATTTTGGATTTTGGATTGCCAGTCGTGCATCTGCGGGGCTTTTGGCAATCTCTTTCGTAGGGTGTATCCCACTTTTGTAACCCTCATCCTAAATCTCTCTCCCAAAGCGGGAGAGAGACTTCCAATCCGGCTCCCCTTCTCCCAAAAAGGGAGAAGGGGCTGGGGGATGAGGGCAAGCTTGCAGAACTGGGATGCACCCCTTTCGTAGGCCCTCAGAAACACTAATAGGAAAGAGTAAAAAGCCTCTGGCATATCTGGAGCTTTACGCCCTTTTGCAGACCAATCACCCACTGAAGCTTAACCCCAGCCTAACCCCAAAAATCACTGCGTAAAACCTGGAAGCAGAGCCGATAACTGCAATAGCTCTACCCAATCAACTCGGTATTTGGAATGATTTCGCGTCCGGATTGCGTCTTGCTCTATCGTCTGCCTGGATGCCGTTGCGATCGCCCTCAGGATTCTTTCAGGGGGCGCGATGGCGCACTGCTGAGCGGGGTGTTTTCGGCGGTTTTTTTGCACCTGTACAATCCGCAGTGCTGTGCGCGACACCGCCGAACAGTTCCAGTTTGTTTCAGCAACCAATCTCCCGTGTGGCAACTTAGTTAAACGCTTAGTTAAGTGCTCAACCCGTGATTTTCCATCGTCCACACGCCCCATCCGGAGCAGCAGTTTGCATAGTGGCACAGTGCCACTTCTGAACACAAGATCGGTGGATTTCAATCGGGGTACAGCATTTTTGAAGCGGTGGGATGCCTCAATCGCACTCCGAAGCCCAAACGTAGGGCGATTCAGATAGCGCTCACCTAGCGAAAAAATGCTGCGACCTCAACGAATGACTCTGACGTTTGTGCTTTGCCCCAAAGCTCCGCCAGAGCAATCAGCCAGGAACCTATGAATCAGGGAAACTGACTTTCTCATTCGCCGAGGCAAATGCAGTGTATTTTGGAAAGCCCCCATGAACAGCAACTTTTTACTGCAAGCGATTTTCGAGAGCTTTATCGATGGTGTGCTGATTGTGAGCGATCGCGGCGAGGTCATCTACGCCAATCGCTCAGCCCATGAAATTTGCCGAATGTTATCGCCTGATGGGTTGAAAACTATGCGCTTGCCCAACCAGATCTGGCGCATTTGCCAAATGCTGGTGAATAACCGAGCGCTACATCAGGATACGACCGTGATTCTAGAAGACGAAATCCTCACCAGCAACAACAATCCTTTGCGAGTTCGGGTGGAGTGGATCTCGCTGGAATCAGTAGAGCGGCCGTGCCTGCGCGTGACGATCGAGGATCGGATGCAGTCTGCTCGCAAACGGGCGATCGCCGAACGAGAGCGCTATGGACTGACGGAACGTGAGGCAGAGGTCTGGCTGTTGCGCCATCTAAACTGGACCTATAAGGCGATCGCCGCCAATCTGCACATCACCGTAGACACAGTGAAAAAGCACGTCCGCAATATCTACGCCAAGCGCGAAGCCTTCGAGTGGGCACAGGAATAGTAACGGACAGAATCCACTTCAGTAATCAAACCTTCCTGATGCGCCGGGTGCCCCTCAAAAGGCACCCGTTTCTTGAAACTAAGAACTTTCAGTTTAAAGAATGCCAGGAGGCGGACTTGAACCGCCGACACG
>NZ_DVEA01000336.1:0-8669 GCF_015295965.1 Thermoleptolyngbya sp. M55_K2018_002 | reverse complement strand
ATCACGGGCGCTATCGGCTGAGCTATTTGATGCCCGCGCTGCTGTGGACAGAGGCAACCGTGCTGGTGGCTCCGGAGGCGGTGCAGCAGCGCCTGCTGATGGTGGAGATTCCCCGGTTGCGCCAGTGGATTCCAGCAACCAAGGCCATTCGGACGGGCGATCGCCTCCCGCAAGACGGGTTTCAGGGCTTGCTGCTGACTACGCCCCAGTCCTGGCTGACCGATCGACTCCAAAATGAGGGGCGCTTTCCCGCAGCCGTGCCCACCATTTTTGACGGAGCAGACGACCTAGAGCGCTGGGCCCGCCAAGAGTTAACCATTACGCTTCGCCCTGCCGACTGGGATGCGCTGATGCTGGCCTGCCCCAGCCAAACGGAGCAAATTCGAGATGCGCGAGTGCGGCTGACCCGCCAGTTGTTTCGGCATCCGGCAAATCCCTACGAGCGCTATCTGCTGGATGCGACCGAGCTAGAGGTGCTGATCGAACTGGCGCAGCAACTTTCTGAAGAAACAGCCGCCCTGCCAGATGTTTGGCGACAGTTTTGGCAACATTATCAGCAGCCAGGGCAGATGCTTTGGGCAGATGTAAACCGTCGGCTGGGTCAATTTGCGATCGCCTGTGCGCCCGCAGATCTGGCAGACCTCCTGCGCCCAGTGTGGACCCAGCAGCCCGTGGTGCTGGTGGGCGGAGCGGTAGATCAAGAAACCGACGCAGAGATCTATCGCCAGCGCATTGGGCTGGAAGACGTGACCTGTCTCAAGTTTTCGCCCGATCGCCAGCATGAGCTAATTCACCTCTACTTGCCCGATCGCTTTCCCCTGCCCAACACGCCCCAGTTTCAGCCCGCGCTGATGAGCGAACTGCGGGCCATGCTGGCGGCGAACGTAGCACAGCAGGGATTGACGGTGGTGCTGGTGGGGGATGTGCCGCTGCGATCGCAGCTTGGGTCGCAACTGGCGGCGGAGTATGGCTCCCGCGTGCAGGTGGAAAAAACCTGTCTGGATGAGCGCGGCATTCTGGTATGCGGCTGGGAGTTTTGGCGAGAGCAGCAGGCCGTCTTGCCCGCGCCCAGCCTGCTGGTCATTACCACGCTGCCGATTCCCTCCCTGGAGGAGCCGCTGGTGTCTGGCCGCGTCGCCTACTATAAGCAGCAGCGCCAGGATTGGTTTCGGCTCTATCTGCTGCCAGAAGCCCTGAGTGAGCTGCAACGGGCGATCGCCCCTGCCCGCGAGTCCCAGGGCGTGGTTGCCCTGCTCGATACCCGTGTAAACTACCGCAGCTACGGCCAACAAGTTCTAGCCGCCCTAGCTCCCCTGGCCCGGATTAATTACCTCGATGCCAGCCTCTTTCGACACCTCGAAGGCATGGGCATCCTGGAATAGCCGCTTACTGACTTACTGAAAGGCGTTTGGGCTGGCGGAGATACAGCCTCACAGCGCTCTCATAGCGCTTTAGACGACAGGCTCATGCAGACCTCTCCCTGACAGGGATTGACTTCAACGATGACATGAGAGAGCGCGGGGATGTGTTTCAGCAGGTTTTTGTAATGCTCTGGTGGCTGCGGATCGTGGGTGACTAGCGCAACGGTGGCAGCTAGATGAACCGGGCTGACGTTCCACACGTGCAAATCGACCACCCGATTGTCGGCATCGGCTTCGATGGCGCTGATCAGATCTAGCCGAACCTTGCGATCGGCTGCGCCGTCTAGCAAGATGACCCCCGTTTCTCGGATCAGACTATTGGCCCATCGAGCAATCACCACTGCGCCGACCACGCCCATGATTGGATCGAGCCAAGTCCAGCCTCCCAATTTGCCTGCTAAAAGGGCGGCGATCGCCAGCGTCGAGGTCAGCGCATCTGCCAGGACGTGAACATAGGCAGCCCGCAGGTTGTGGTCGGTATGGGACGAGGGCGCCGTCTCCTGCGGAAGATGCGGCTGGTGAGAAGGAGCCGCAGGCTCGTGGGAATGGCTATGAGAAGGATCGTGGGAATGATCGTGGGAATCTTGCAACAGCACAGCGCTGACCAAATTCACCCCCAGCCCCAGCAGCGCCACCCAGAGGGCTTCATTAAACTGAATCTGCTGGGGCTGAAATAGCCGATATCCCGACTCGATCGCCATCAGCAGCGCCACCACCGCCAGGGCGATCGCACTCGTAAACCCACCCAGCACGCTAACCTTCCCGGTGCCAAAGGTGTATTGGGGATTGTTGGCCTGTTTCCGGGCGTATTGGTATGCGAAGACCGTAATTCCAAACGCTGCAACGTGGGTTGCCATGTGCCACCCATCGGCCAGCAGCGACATCGAGCCAAACAGGGTTCCCGCTGCAATCTCAGCAACCATCGTGACAGCAGTCAGAACCAGCACAATTTGGGTCTTGTGTTCTGCCCGATCCTGACAGATCAAAAAGTCGTGCGGATGTTGCCAGGGTTCCAGGGTGTGAATGTGCATAGCGCTCACAAGAGCAAGCTAAATCTCTATAGCTTACGACCAAGTTTGACTTTAGCCTATCAATTTTCTGTTGCTTATAGATTGCTCCAGATGACCCAAATCGCCCTTGTATTTTGGAAGTAGCAGGAGTAACTCTGGACACGCCCTCAAGCACAAAGCTCGCTGCCTAGATTAAAGAGCCTCCTGCCCTCAGTTTAGATTGCCAACGGCAGAGTGGACAGTATAACGGGTGTTCAGCGTCATGAACCAACCCGGATTGACAAGGATAGCATCGGGAGTGTAATCGCCCCTTCCCCAGGAGTGCGCCGATGACATCCACGATTTGTTTAGGTATCAACATTCCGGGTCATCTATGGTGTTTTGCATTCCAAGCAGTCCTTTGAGCCGACCAAACTTTGTCCTGCACCTTGACTACCGAAACAGTATCTAGATTCCGTTCTTCTAAAAACCCTGACGATTCGGAGGCATCTGAATCAACCCTTCATCTCCAACCCCGCTACAGCTTGAGGATCAGCCGGGCCACGTTTAAGTAAATCATCACGCCGAGGACATCGACAAACGTGGTGATGAACGGGGCCGACATGAGGGCGGGGTCGAACCCCAGCCGCTGGAATAGGAAGGGCAGGCTGGAACCCGCTACCGAGGCCAGGACGGAAATGCTCACCAGACTTGTGCCGACGGCGATCGCCACTACGAGATTTCCCTGCAACATGTACGCCCACAGCAGCACCACCGCGCCCAGCATGATGCCCAGAAACGCCCCGGCGATCGCCTCTCGTCCAATTATCGCCCAGGGTTTGGTGGAGCGCAGTTCGTCGGTATTCAGCCCGCGAATGATGACGGTAGACGACTGTGCGCCCACGTTGCCGCCTGTGCCAATCAGCAGCGGGATAAACGCCGTCAGGGCCACCACCTGCTCTAGCACGTCCTGCTGGCTGCGAATCACAGCACTCGTCCCCGTGTTGGTAATCAGCAGCACCAGCAGCCACACCACCCGCCGCCGCGCCACCGTCAGCAGATTGGTCTGAAAATAGCTGGCATCGCCCGACTGCACGCCGCCCAGTTGGTAGATCTCTTTCGTGGCCTCAGCCTCCAGCACGTCCAGCACATCGTCTACCGTGACGATGCCCACCAGCCGTCGCTCGGCATCCACCACGGGCAGCGCCAAAAAGTCGTACCGCTGGATCAGCCGCGCCACGTCTTCTTGGGCCGTGTCAGTTTGCACGCTGACCACCTCGCGCACCATGATGTCGCCGATAGTCTGCTCTGGCTGGGCCACCACCAGGTCGCGCAGGGAGAGGATGCCCGTCAGCCGCCGGGAGCCGTCCGTGACGTAGAGGTAATAGATCATTTCGCTGGCGCGGGCGAGGCTGCGGATGTGCGCGAGCGCCTGGGTCGCGTCCCACCCTTCCTCTAGGGAAATGTATTCGGGGGTCATGATGCGCCCAGCGGTGCCCGGTTCATAGCCCAGCAGCAGGGCCGTTGCGCCACGCTCCTTGGGGCTGAGCTGCGACAAGAGCCGCGTCACAACCTTGGCGGGCAGCTCGTCAAACAGGCGGGCGCGGTCGTCGGGCGACATCTGCTCCACGATATCCAGCACGTCCTGGCCGCGAAACTCTTCGATCAGCGATTGCTGTACCTCCAGGTCGAGGTATTCGTACACCTCAATGGCTTCGTCCTTGGGCAGCAGGCGAAAGGCGATTGCCTGGAGGGGGTTGGGCAAATCCTCGATTGCTTCGGCAATGTCGGCCGGCTGTGCGGGCGCGAGCAGGGCTTTGGCTTCTGGCAGGTTGTTGGCTTCTAGCAATAGCTGGAGTTGCGATCGCACGATGGGCCGCAACTCAGTTTGGGAAAGGCTTGGGGAACCCGACGGAGACTCGTCTTTAAGAGCGGTCAAGGGTGTTTGAAAAGGCGGGATGGGGTAGGACTGGCAGATGATCTAGATGATTTGGGGCGATCGCGCTGGCTCTCGCTTGTTATCTCAGTGTAAAACGAGTGGGTAGAACGAGTGGGTAAAACGAGTGGGGCGATCGCCTTAATCTTGTCTCGAATCTCGTCGGATAGATAAATCGTCACCTGATTTTTCTTCGTAACCACGCGAATAATCCCTGCTTGCCTCTATTCAAGGCTATTTCCTTATGTTTGAATTGGGGTAAGGTACTCATAAGTGCATATATTCAAAGGTAGAGGAATAACCCATGACCCACCTCACCGATGATGAAGTAGCGCTGCTGAAATCCCTGCCCATTGCCCTGTGGAGCATCAAAATCCGCGACATCGACAAGGCCCTGGTGATTCTGGCAAGGGCAGATCGGGGCCGCAAATCCTGAGCAGATTTTTGGGAAGCGTTTAGTTGGACTGGGGTGGCGGCGGCAGCGCCACGGGCAGTTGCAGGCGCACCAGGTCATACTTGCCCGCTTCGGCCAACAGCGTCATCCGGTCGGGTGGCAGGTTCAGGTCTTCGATTTTGTAGCCTAGCCCCACCAGCAGCATCGACGACGGATCGCCCTGGCCGCGAGACTGGCGACGAATGTAGGCGATCGCCGTTTCCTGGCGCTGGGCAAAGAAAATCGGTCGATGTCCATAAAACACCAGACTCGGCTTGTGCAAGCCCGCCATCATGATTGGCTCGTCGGGCTGCTGCTGTTCCACAATTTCGGCGGCAAGCTGGCGCAGGGGCAGTTGGCGATGAATGTCCAGAATATCCATCAGCGGAAACACAAACAGCAGCAGCGTCAGCGCCATTGCCGCCAGGTTTACACCCCACAGCCAGCGCCCCTGTCGTCGGATTAGCAGGGCGATCGCCCCCAGCAGCGCCAACCCCCAGATCCCCGTGCCTACGATGGGCAGCCCCGACCCGGTGATAGCTTCCTCCAGTCCGCGCACGGCGTTGTCGCTGTCTAGCCAGGGGGCGCTGTTGTAGCTGGCGATTGCCAATGCCGCCAGCAGCAGCAAATTCAGCCCGTGGCTTAGCGCCATGCCCCAGCCAGCGCGGGGTCGATGCAGCAGCAGATCACTCCAAAACAGCGCAACCAGAATGGCGATCGCCGGATAGAGCGGCAGCACATAGCTGGGCAGCTTGGTGACGGCGATGGTGAAAAAGCCAAAAATCACCGCCGCCCAGATCAGCGCAAATAGCCCAAGCTGAGTGCGGCGGTCTTCTGCCTGCCAGCGCGACCGTCGCCAAAACCGCAGTCGGGCGATCGCCGCAGGCAAATGTGCAGAATAGGGCGCAAACCCCACCAGCAGCACCACGACGTAGAAATACCAGGGCGCACGGTGCTGGTTCACCACGCGGGTAAAGCGCTCGACGTTGTGATAGCCAAAGAAGGAGTCGATGAACTTGTCGCCATTGGCAAGGGTGACGAGGATATACCAGGGCAGGGCGATCGCCAGAAACACCAGCCCGCCCCGCACCGGGCGCATATCCCTCAGCACGGTTCGCCCGTTGCCCAGATACAGCAAAAACGCCGCCACCGTCGCCCCCGGCAGCACCACGCCCACGGGCCCCTTCGTCAGCACGCCCAGCCCACACAGCACAAAAAACGCCAGATACCAGCGCTCTTTTGCCCTTAGTGAATCTGGCGACGCGGCATAGCCCCAGAAAAACGCCAGCAGCGCCCCGCCCACGCAGGCACTCAGCAGCATATCCGAAACGACCGTCCGCGCCCAGGCAATGGTCTGCAAGTTCAGCGCCATCAGCCCAGAGCCAAGGACGGCCGGGAACCAGTGGAATTTGGGGGATGGCGGGGATGGGGCGGATGGCGGAGATGGGGCGATCGCCTCTTCACCATCTTGCTCTGCCTTTGCAGACAAGCCGGGTCGGGAATAGCCAAACCGCAGCAGGGTGAAGAAGCCGAAGACCACCAGCGCCGCAGCAGACAGGGCAGAGGGCAGTCGGACGGCCCATTCGTTGACCCCAAGCGTTTTGTAGGCGATCGCCATCAGCCAGTAGATCAGCGGCGGCTTGTCAAATCGAGGCTTTTCGTTAAAGTACGGCGTGATCCAGTCGCCCGTTTCCACCATTTGGCGCGTCGCTTCGGCAAACAGCGGCTCGGTTTCGTCCACCAGCCCAATGTTGCCCAGTTGCCAAAAGAAGCCCAACCCGCAGAGCAGCCCCAGCCACGCCGCCACCAGCCCCCATTTCAGCGTCGGGCGCTTGTCGAGGTGCTGGAGCCAGGGGCGGAGGCGGGGAAACGCGAACGAGGTCATGGGTCAGCGCAGGCGGGGAAGAGGGGAAAAATACCGTTCCCATCATCGCATCATCCCCCCTTCTGTACATCCTCAATCCGTTGTACAGGCTGGGCCCTAGGCTCAAACTTCAAAGGTGGGGCAATCCCTACTCTGGTGTGGATAGAGTGGATAGAAGGGGGGGATGACGCGGGCGCTACACTGGAGGAAGCGAATCTGTAGGCCCGATGACCCATTTTCAACCGCAATCCTCTGACCCGACCACGGCCGACTACGAGGCTCCGGCGCTCGATCCGCAGACTCCGGCGAGTTTGCCCGATCCGGATCGCAACCTGCCTGTGCCGCGCCAAAGCCATATCATCAGCACGATTCTGACTCCGGCGCTGCGGCTGTGGCTGCGATCGCAGGTGGAACACGTAGACGACCTGAATTTGCTGATTGAGGGGGGCGATCGCCAGTTGCTAACGGGTCTGATTCCCCGCGTCACGATTTCGGCGCGAAACGTGGTCTATCGCGGGCTATACCTGGAGCGCATCACCCTGGTCGGTCGCGGCATCAAGGTCAACTTTCGGCAAATCTTGCGGGGCAAGCCGCTCCAGCTAGAGCGAGCCGTCCCGGTGCAGGCAGAAGTGCGCCTGTCGCAGCAAGACCTGAACGACTCGCTCCAGGGGCCTCTGCTGGCAGGCGTGGTGAACGATCTGCTGCTGAATTTGCTGAAGGCGGGAGCCGCGCCAGATCTGGTCACGCCGGATGGCAAAACGCCGATTTTGCTGGACGACTTTCGCGCCAAAGTTGCCCCAGGACTGTTGACGCTGGGTGCGGCGCTGGTGTCGAGCAATCAGGGCAGTCCGGTTCCCTTCATCATCCGCACCGGACTCCGCACCACGAATGGGCAGCAGCTTCATCTGGTGAATCCGGAGTGGCTGCCTACGCCCAAGGCAAAGCGCGGACTGGCACTGCACGATTTAGACGGATTTGCGCTGGAGTTGGGCAGCGATGTAGAGATTCAAGACCTGGAGTTGGGCGATCGCCACTTGGTCTGTCGCGGCAAGATCAACGTTGTGCCCGAATAGTTCTGCTCGAATAGTTTTGCCCCAATAATGCCCAACCGCATAGCGGCAGGTTAGCCGGAGGGATGCTGCTCGGTCTGCTGGTCTTTCATATAGCCCAATAGCCAGTTGGCGATCGTGGCGCGGCGCGTTTTGCGGGGCACGAGTTCGCCCACCTTATAGCCACCAAAGCCGAGTTGCTCTTTCAAAAGCTGCTTGTTTTCGGGCGCGATGGAGCGGGTCAGCTTGACGGTGGCCGGGCGGCTGTCGATAAAGTCAGGCGGCTCTGGGTAGGCGCTGCGCCAGTCTTCGGATACGGCGGCAGTGTCCCAGGAGCCGTCTTCGCGCTGGCGATAGCCCAGGCAGTGCCACACCAGTCGATTGGCGGTGGCATCGTCGAGGGTGTCGTTGAGGATGGCCCACACGGTTTCGACCGTGAGGGGCGGTAGATTTGTAGCACTCATGGCGCTGATGGCGAATTGCGTCGGTCGGTGCAGTCGGTCTGCGAAATATGCAAAAATCATGACACGCAGTGAAGCGCATTGCAGCGTTTCGCAGGTCGGGTTTAGCAAGTTGGGTTTCGCAGGTCGGGATAGAGGGGCGATCGCCCAGCTTCTTTCCCGGCGCAGTGCTTCAGATCTCTTTATCAGATCTCTTCAGAGGTATCCCGTGGAATTGATTAACGGCCCTTACCAGATTCCGCCGCCGAAGGGGTGGTCGCCACCCGTGGAGCCTGTTCCCCCCGCCCAGGCATCTGCACACCAGACCTCTGCGAATCTGCCGCTTTACCCAATCGAATATCGACCCATTTCGCCGCCGATCGGGTCGCGTCCTGTTGGCGCAACTGTGCCGCCGCCGATCGGGTCAACCCCTGCGAACCTGCCGATTCAGCCGCCGATTGGATCGCGTCCTGTAAACTTGCCAATTCAGCCGCCGATCGGGTCAGCTCCTGCGAATTTACCAATTCAGCCGCCGAT
>NZ_DVEA01000015.1:0-8741 GCF_015295965.1 Thermoleptolyngbya sp. M55_K2018_002 | reverse complement strand
TTGTTTTGCGTAGATGTGAGCGAGGGCGGAGTAGGCGTCGAGATAGGAAGGGGCGATGTCGATGGTTTGGGAGTACATGGCGGCAGCCTGTTCGAGGTCGTCTTGTCGCTCATAAGCGACTCCCAGGCTGAAAGAAGCGCCGGCGTTGTTAGGGTTCTCTCGCAGTGCATCCTGGAGCACGTGGATTGCTTCGGGGTAGCGTTCCAGTTGGATGAGGAGGTCGCCGATGCGTTCGTGAGCTGCGGAGGCTTCCTCGGGTCTTCGTTGTGCGATCTGGCGGTAGAGGTCGATGGCTGCCGATATGTTTCCTTGCTGTTCCTTGAGTTGCGCCAGCAGGATGTAGGGGTCGACGGCGTCTGGGGCGACCTGCATCGCCTTTTTCACCCACGATTCCGCCTGGTGCAGGTCTCCTTGTCGCAGGAAGAGTTCCGCCATGCGCAGATAGCCGATGGGTTGGCGTCGATCCAGCCTGACAGCCTGTCGATATGCTTTTTCCGCCTCCTTGAGCCTTTCCTGGCTTGTCCATAGGTCGCCAAGCAGGACGTGCGCTGTTGCGCCGAGTTCCGGCTGTCTGGCCATTTGCCGGTAGAGTTGCGCTGCCTCATCCGGTTGACCTTGACCCAACAGCAACTGTCCCAGTTGGAGATAGGCGTCCCTTCTGTTCGGCGCCAGGGCAATCGCCTGCCGGTAGGCGTTCTGCGCCTCTGTGTATGCCTGCTTTGCAAGCAACAAGTTGCCCAGCGAGATGTAGGCGTTGTAGGCCAGCTCTGGCTGCTCCGCCATCCGCCGACACACGTCCAACGCCTCATCGAGTTGACCCAGGTTCAACAGAAGTTGTCCTAATTGCAGATAACCCTCCGCCCTGTTCGGCGCCAACGCAATCGCCTGCTCGTATTCGAACTGGGCTTTCTCGAATTGCTCTCTCGTTTCGTATAACGAACCGATCTGTAAACTGAGAAACGGTTGTATTTCGATCGGATCGTGCCGTTTGCCAAGCAAGTAGATTTTCAGTGCGTCATCCGGTTTGCCTTGTTGTTCAGCCCAGTACCCCAATTCGAGATAACTCAAGCCGACTTCAGCTTTTGCCTGTTGGAGCATTTCCGTCAGTTCTTCTGAATCTTCAGGATTTTCCAACTGCATCAATAAAAGGCTCAGGGCAATATAGGCGTTTCGTCGCCAGGGGCACAATCTCAGAGCCTCGCGGTACTGCTGTACTGCCTGTTCGACTTGCCCGATCTGTTCTAGAACGCCGCCAATCTCGAGAAAAGCGTCGTACTGCAGGCCAGGCTCAAGTTCCACAATGCGTTGCCAGGCCGATATAACGCCATCTAATTTCTGTTCCGAGGCGCAGAATCGACCGAGCGCAATATATCCAGCCACCTCATCCGGCTCGAGTGCGATTGCTCTTTCCACTTCTTTGTAGGCCTCACTCCGCATCCCTTGCTCGAACAGCAATTCTGCAATTTTGATGTAGGCGTCTGCTCTTTCCGCATTGAGGGCAAGACAGCGGTTGAAAAAATGGCGCGCTTCGTCAAAACGGTGCGCAGCGAAGTAAGCGTCTCCTACCGCAATGTAAAAATCGTATTGCTGCACAGGCGAAGCCGATATGACCTGTTCAGATGCTTCAGCAACCAGGTGAGGTTGGTCGCATGCTGCTCCCAGGCATGCAAGTTCGGTTATTGCTTCCAGACGCTCTAGGTCCAGCGCAATGGCGCGTCGAAGCGTCCTTTCCGCTTCCGTCAATTTTCTCTGGCTGCGCAACACTTTGGCAAGAGCAGCCAATGCAATCGGGGCTAACCCCGACGTTTTCTCGGCTGCCGTTTGGTAAGACTGTATCGCTTTTTCCAGATCACCTTCGGCTTCCTGAACGATGCCCAGGCGCAGATAGGCAAGGCCGGTGGCGGGTTCCAGTTCGATCGCTGCTGTGTAGGCTTCGCGGGCCTGCATGTAGTCTTCAACGCTTTCACAGGCATAGCCATAGTCGATGTACGCACGATAGCGCAACGCCGGATCGATGCGCACGATTTCCTCCCAGACTCTGGCCACATGCGCAGGATCACCCTGCCAGGTGTATAGATCGCTCAACGCCAGCCACCCCGACAGTCGATGTGGCGCTAATTCGATCGCCCGATTCAGCAAACGTGCAGCCTCGGAACTTGCACGCACCGTTAAACACGCCTGCCCAGACCTGACAAGCAGGTCGTATTGCGCCCACGGTGTATAGGTCATAACCTTTTGTTCAATTTCATCGAGTTGATCAAATTCTCTGCGCAGGATGCTCAGTTCAGCCATAGAAAGGTAGGCCCAGGCGCGGTGTTTATCGAGTTCAATCGCTTTCTCGAATTCAGTCTTTGCCTGCGCCAGCCAGCTAGGTCGCTCGAGAGAGCCTGGATGGTTTCTGACCTTGTCCAACCATGCGTCGCCGATGCGACAGTAGGAAGCATATCGCTCCGCCCAGTCAAGCGTGGCGAGTTTCTCCTCGATTTCCACCATTTCAGAGATATTTTCCTGCTGCCTCAGCAGGTCAATCAGCGTGATATAAGGTCGTTTTCCTGCGATTCCTCTCTCCAGGCTGTCTCGACATACCTTGATTGCTTTCCAGAGCTTTCCTTGAGATTGATATAGTCCGGCAAGAGCTATGTAGGCCTCTTCGGCCATGGGATCCACCGTCTCGATGACCCTTTTGTAGAGTTCCTCAGATTTCAATGGCTCGTCAATCTGTTCATAGAACTGTCCAAGGGCGAGATAGGGTGCAGCT
This sequence comes from Thermoleptolyngbya sp. M55_K2018_002, assembly GCF_015295965.1. NCBI lineage: Bacteria > Bacillati > Cyanobacteriota > Cyanophyceae > Oculatellales > Oculatellaceae > Thermoleptolyngbya > Thermoleptolyngbya sp. M55_K2018_002. The sequence continues at coordinate 5,983 of NZ_DVEA01000015.1, read as the reverse complement.
TGATCCGGGGCGGAAGCAATTGCTTTCTCGTATTCCAACCGCGCGCATTCAAAATCTCGCATATCTGTAAGGAGATTGCCCTTGCGAATTGAAGCGTAGTAGCCCCAAAACGGACTGATTTTCCAAACTTTGTCAATCAGGTCAAAAGCTTCTTTTGCCTTACGGAGCCTGGCGTAAATCCCACTTAACGCCAGATATCCTTCGATGTCATCTGGTTCGACTTCGATCGCTCTCTGATAGTAAGCGACTGCCTGCTTCCAACTTTCCTGCAACTCGAATACTCTGCCTATCGCCACGTAACCTTCGGCTTGATGGGGCTCCATCCGAATTGCTTCTTCAGCGCTTTCTGCCGCCAGATCGAGTCTTCCCCATCCAATTCCGGGCGAAGAGTGCAATGCAGCAATTGCGGCATGCACCTTTGCCTGTTCAGGTAGAAGTTGCACTGCCTGTTCCAATTCTTCCCACGCTGGCCCCAATTTACCCTCATCGTACAGGTGTGTGACACCAGCAAAATAGTGAAGCTCGCCGACCTGTTTTGGAGTGAGTCCAGGAGTTGCGGCTAGCTGCTTCACCATCGGCAGAGCCTCTATGTCGCGCCCTCTCGCTAGATGTTCAAACCCTTGTTTTAGCTGTTGAATTTCCGTATTCATCCGCTCTATATCAACAGGCCACTCCAGATTAGCTAGCAATTGAACACAAAAGTCGATCTCCCAGCTTGGCCCCTGGTAAACCGGAATGGCCAGGGCTTCGGCGCAGATGCGTTTCAGAGCTTCCAGACCTGCATCGATGGTGGTCTGAAGCAGATGATAGAGCCATTCACTGGCAAGGAGACGCCACTCTTCATCTTGAAATCGCTTAGCTCCGTTCAACGATCTGACGTCCAGCATCCGCTTGAATGTCTCTGCAGCGCGTGTATGAAGTTCCTGCCATTGCTGGATAACCTCTGGGCGCCGAAGACAATAATTGCGAAAGGAAGCCCTAAACTCCCATGTCTGGTCTCGAGTGGGATGAGGAATACAAATGTTGAGTGAGAGCATCCTGCTGTAGACTTCATCATTTGCGGCAGGACAGGGGCTTTCATCTGAACACATACCGATCATCACTTCTTTATCGAACCAGCGTGGGACCGTGCAGCGCAGAATTGCTCTTGCAAGCTCAGGATCGCTCAGATAGATTCGCTCGAACAGTGGATCGAGTAGAGAATCCAGACCTGCATCGTTGTTATTTTTATCGGTTTGCGAAATCAGATTCATTATGTTTTCCTCTGGCTGCCTGCTGATGGCAGAGTTGCCACTCGAATCACCTAAACAGGGTTGATAAACAGGAGTAACAAGCCACCGTGGCTTTCGTTCTACTTTGTTTAGGTCATTCAGCTTGAACCTCGAACTGCCTGACCAGCTTCCAGTTTTGCATAAACTCGTAGAAATCATGGGCGCTGCCGTGAATTCTTTTATTTAATTCTTTCACCATATCCAGCGTAACCCATGTCATGCCGAGACCCTCATGCGCCCATTCCCAGAGTTCATAGGCATCCATTTCCGGTAGAGGTTCCAGGCACAGGATATAGGGAGGACGACTTAGACTTTCGAGACCGATTTTCGGAGCACCGGTGAGCACCACCACCACATTCTGAAGCTCATATTGATCGCTTTCGAGCCAAGTATATAAAAGCCAGGAACGCACATCTTCCGATAGGCTTTCATCGAAACCGTGGAGCAAGATTACAAGACGACAGTCTCTCGCCAGATCCTGAAGTTGGCGCGATAATTCTGCTGCCAGAGAACTTAGCGAAAGTTGTGGTCGTCTTTCGCGCTGCCCCCACTCGCGATTAATCTGTTCGCAGGCGGCGCGAAGGTTTTTACGACTCTCTTCCAGCGTGCTCGCAAGCAAGGACAACACTCGGGTGGCAATTTGATGTGGCATCATGCGTTCATCCAATTTCAGCCTCACCGCCGCGATAGGCGCTCCAATTTCATCCATCCTTGCCAGTTCATTGCATTTGGCCTCAAGATATTGAACAAAACGGTCCGGATCAGCCTCGGGAGGGGCCGGGATCGTCACTATGCGGATGTCCTCTTTGCCCTGTTTCGATAGGACGATATCGACGAACTCATTGACCCAAAGATCTCTATCCCAGTGAAATTCTCCGCCTGCTTTCAGTATTCTTTCTGGTAGAGCACTCCGCATCCTGGGCGCAGATGGCACCGCACTTTTCTCTGCGCCAGGCGTGCTTCTTGTCAACTGCTTGGGAACCGGCGGTTGTTCTTGAATGGACGACGAGACGCAAATTTGATCCCATACTTCCCAAACTGCGTCCATTTTTTTCGTAGCTTTCTTTTCAAAGTCGGCGAGATGTTCGAGAAAACACTCGAGACATTTGAGCCCCCCAAACTCCAGGCACCGGTCAATAATTCCCGCAATTTCAATTAATGGATCGGCAGAGGCATCGAAGCTGATCTGCGGGTAATCGAGACGAACATAGGAAATGATTTGTTGACGCGTTGCCGCTGTTCTCATGTAATGACATTCCGACAATGCATCTCGCAGTCTGGCTCTCTGTTTGCTCGTCAATTCGATGCTTACCGGGTTGCTGCGAGTTGTCATTATCTCCTCCTCAACCCATCATCTCTTTCCATACGTTCCAGACCTCTTTCATAGTGTTCGCCTCAGCGCCTTCATAGCTTTCCAAGACCGTCAGAAAAGCCTGAAGGCATTCAGTCCCGCCATAGTCGAGACAACTGTCAAGGATATCCGCAACTTCTAATTGCGGGTCCGGGTATGAACGAAAGGAAAGCCCTTTGAAATCTCTTTGCAAGTCCGAAGCGATTTGTCGCCGAGATTCTGGATACTTCATATATTTGCATTTGAGCAAGGAATCGCGCAGCCTGGTCTTCTGTACTCCGGTGAAGTTCATCGCTTCTGAGAGCTTTTCCTGTTGCCCAACGATGTCAAACACCTTCCACTGTTTCGCCCGACAGTAGGCTGCAGGCGTGATCCACGCCCGATGGGCGATGCCTTTCAGGAACGAAACTTGCTGTCTGGCCAGCGTTACGGATTCGGCCAGCGTTGTGTCAGGGTTCAGTAGCTGTCTGTAAAATGTCTGGCTGAATGCCACGGCGGCGTCAGCCTCCATATCAAACTGCATCGCCACAGCAGCAGCGATCCCGCTGGAGTCGCTTAACAACCGTTGCGCTATTCCGCTGAATGCTCCGATTGGATAGAGTGTTTCGTCAGGCGGCTCGTCAGGTGTTGGCGCAGCGCTGGAGCACGCAGTGAATACTGCCAGTCGCACAGGCGTGTTTTGCAACATGTTGGCAAGGTCATGCGCTGTGAACCAATCGCTGGCATGGTTGTCTTCTCTCAGAAGGCAGATATATGCCTGGCTTGTAGGGTCGCTGCCGACGGGGTCAAACCCGCCATGTCCGATGAAATGGAAAACATCAAACTCCTTTAATCGAGCAGACAACCGATGGCGCGTCGGAGTCTCTTCCAGAGCCATGGTCACCTGTCCCTTCAACGACCTGAGTGTATGCTGAATGGCTTCAGCCTCTTCTTTGGCTTGGGCATTGGGTTTATCCGTTGGTGTTGCGATCACCACCAATACGCGCAACGGAAGCTTGATCTGTTTGGTGGGGAGGTCTGGCGCTCTCTGCAAACTGCGGCAGATCGGCGTATTGAGGTTCGTTGCAAGGAAACTTAATCTCTCGTGGTAGATTGCTTCGATTGGCAACTCCGCCAGTCTGATGGGATCATCTTGCTTGACTCGGCCTGGAGCTCGATGCTCAGCGTTCACCGTCGTCACGATGATGTGAAGACCTTTGCCATTGTTCGTCGAATGTTCCAGACAACTAAAAAATGCCGCCTCTAGCTCTGCGGTCATGAACGAGCGCCATACTGCACTGCCGATTTCTTTCAGCGCATCCAGATTGGGCCAACCATGCCTGCTACGTAAGCGACTCAGATGCTGGCGCGTCAAGATCGGACGAGTTGCGTCTTTTGCTCCAATAAGTCCCGAAATCGGAGAATCCTCCAGTCGAACATCCCACCACCCTGGCTCCGGATAGTCCTCTCGGATCTCGACGCGGAATTCATCATAGCGACTCATAGACTTCTCCCTCTATCCAAGAAAGGTTCGAGGGTTTTTCTCTGCTGACCGATCAATCAATGTTGGAAATGCGGTCCACGAAACTTGCAATAAATCGTCGGTGCGGCGACGAATCGTCGGAGGCGCGCAATCCGGTCGGGGCGCACTCTCGAATTAAACTGCGAGTGCGATCATTGATTGCCTGGAAGACCTCCGACAAGTGATCTGATTGCAGGCTGGCTTGCGTCGCTGCCAGACGGGCTGCGCTCACACAGTGGCGAGGCGTTAGATAGGAGGGTCTGTTCTGCCCTGTAAGAAGATATGTGGCTGCTGAAGCGATGCGGAGAGCGTCTCCAGGGGTAAATGGAAGGAGTGAGCGCATCGTCTTTCCTTGCAAAGGCTCCAGTGGTGAATCCATCAGCGCCTGAAAAACAAGTTTGCACTCGTCCAAATAAACCTGGAACTGAGGTTGTTCGCCGTACAGTTCTTTCCACCCGGATTCGATGTTTGTGGCATGAGTTTTGATTTGTTGGCACTCCGGTGCGAGTGTATGCGCATAGGCTGTGTCGATTAAAATGCGCACATAAGGGGTTGGATGAGGATCACTTGAGTTGTATTCCACAACAGATGAGCGGGGAAGGAGCAATAAATTTGCCAGAACCTCTGCAAAGGCGGGGCCTGCTAGTTGTAGCGCCACCAGGTCGGCGAAGACTTCACCTTGCCACTTCAGCCATACCTCGATTTGTGCAGGTTGGCGTCCTGCATTGGCGAGCGTGCGTTCGGTAGAAGCTTGTAGCGCAGGGCGCAGCTTGAAATCTGCCTCAAGATCGTGCCCGACCTCATGATGGATTGTCAGGAGTTCCCAGATATTTTCGACATGATCCCATGGAAGGGCAATTGCAGGAATTGGCAATGTCGCAACCCCTAACTCGTAGATGCGTCCATCGTTAGGCCGACTGCCGCGCACCCAGGTGATCGGGGAAAAGCCTGCGATCAGATAAGTCAACGGCGGCTCACGAAACTGGCTCCTGGGCAGGATTTTTTCATCTGCTGCTTTTTCCAGTGCGGAATGATAGCAATCGAAGGCAACTGTGTCGGCAAGCCAGAGAACATCTTTGTACGTAGGTGAGAAACGCAGTTCGAGTTTGGATCTGAAAAAATCCCACACTTTCTGCGCCAGGATGCTTTCCTGAACCAAACTCAGGGCATGGATGCGGAAAATCTCACTATCGCTCTCTGGATCAAGCTTGTTCAGAATAGTCTGCTGGCGGGCAGTAAATTCCTCCATCAATACGGAGATCGCTTTTATCTGGCTGTAGTGAATTTGCATGTCCAGTGCATGGATCGAACGCGCCTGCCACGCTTCGATTTCCTCGGCAAGCGCATTCACCCGTCGCTTCAGCTCTTCACAACGGCTTTGCAGAATGCTTTGGATAGGCATGGGCGCTCTCCTTCCGGGTGACTCACCCGACGCGAAACGTGCGTCCGCCCCCATGCCCAGAGAGGTGACCACACACTGGGACGTGCAAAATGAGGAGTCGCTTTCTTCTAAGTATAACTCTGTCTCTATATCAAATGATCAGCCGGTTGACCGGTTTATTATTTGGGATATGTCAACAGCTTGCCTTTGTGATTGGGATGCCTACGGCGGGCGAGGCTTCTTGGGGGGTTTTTAATGATGGCGAACGCGATGCAGTTGAAGTTCAATGTAGATATTTCCTGCGGAGCTACAGGCTGGCGAAGAACTATAACTGTGAAGTTGAAGCCATATTCAAAAGAGCGTTTCGCAACGATGCTCCACCCGCACCCGACGCGCCGCCAAATCGCTCAGCACAGCCTCGCAACAGCCGGGCGTCTGCCCTACGAACTCCGGCGGGCAGACGCCGGCGCGACGAAACG
>NZ_DVEA01000324.1:0-8764 GCF_015295965.1 Thermoleptolyngbya sp. M55_K2018_002 | reverse complement strand
GGCACAACGATCGCCAGCGGGCGGCTGGATGCCAGTTCCCCCAGTGGCACGGGCGGCGCGGTGAATGTGCTGGGCGATCGCCTCGCGGTCGTCAATGCCGAAATCAACACCAGCGGCGCGACGGGCGGCGGGCCAATTCAGATGGGCGGCGGCTATCAGGGACGGGGAAGCGTGCCCAACGCCCGCCGCACCTATGTCAGCGCCGACTCCAGCCTGAATGCCGATGCGATCGCCACGGGCAACGGCGGCCCAGTCGTCATCTGGTCAGACGAGGCCGCCGCCTTTTCAGGAACGATCCGCAGTAGAGGCGGCAGTCAGAGCGGCAACGGCGGTTTGGTAGAAGTGTCGGGCAAGCTCAGCCTGGGATTTGACGGCACGGTGGATGCCAGTGCGCCCAACGGTCGGGCGGGGACGCTGCTGCTCGATCCCTTGAACATCATCATCAGCGACCTGCCCAACTCTCCGGGGGTCGGCGCTGCCCTGCCAGACATTTTTGCCAGTGAGTTTCCAAACCAAACTATCAACATCTCAGCCGATTCTCTGCTTAATTTTGGCGGCGATATTATCCTGCAAGCCACCAACGATATCACCCTCATCGACGGGCTGGATCTGTTCCTCGACGATACGCCGGGCATCGGCACGATTCAGTTTGTTGCGGATGCAGATAACAATGGCGCAGGCAGCTTTAGCATGGGCACCAGCAATACCCTGACAACAGGGGGGCGCAACTTGCTGATTTCTGGTGCATCGATTCGGGCCGGAAATCTCGACACGGGCGGATTTCTCTTTGAGACTACAGGCCAAATCAGCCTCCGGGCATCAGGCGACATTACCGCAGCACGGCTGAGTACGCAGAACTCGCTGGGCTTTGGCGCGGGGCCGGTAAACGTCATCAGCGAACTGGGCAATGTCACGGTCGAGTCGATTGATACTCGCAGCATCCCAGGGCCCGAAATTCCCTCTGCGGAGGGCGCAGGCGGGAACGTCACGCTGAGGGGCGATCGCGTCCAGGTAACGGGCATTATTGCAGACGCGAGCCTGTCCGAAGCAACCAGCATCGCTACCCAGGGCAGCAATCTGCTGAATAACGGCACGATTACTATTACCCACGCAGGCGGCCCCGATAATTTCGATTTTGTGGTGGGTGCGGCGGGAACCCCCAACGGCACTCGTGGCAGCCTCTCGACCGGGAACAGCAGCATCAGCAGCAGCCAGTTTCCAGTCGAGTTCAACGGCAGCATCAACACAACCACGCCTGGAATCACTATTAATTCTGTCAACAGCGCCCCCAACCTCGACATTCTCAATTCCAACCAAGGGTCGGGGCAGCAAGGGCAAACGATTCAGATTTTGGTCAGTAACTTAGGATTGTCGGGGAGCGATGCTGACCGAGATACGATTGGTTTTCAAATTGCGGCGATCGCCCCCGGAGTCAGCATCACCCGCGACGGGTCGCCCGTCGGGGTGGGAACCGTGATCAGCCCCAGCGACAGTCTGGACGTGACGCTGCCCAACACAGGCAATGATCTGACTTTTCTGCTAGACGTGTTTAGCGTCGTTGCAACCGACCCCAATGGTCAGGGCGGTGTTCTCAGTCGCTCCCCCGCTCGCCCGGTGCAGGTTAGTGTCCAACCTAGGTCGAATGATGGCGGTAACGGCGGCGGTAATGGTGGTGGTAACGGCGGTGGTAATGGTGGCGGTAATGGCGGCGGTAACGGCGGCGGTACGGTACGTCCGCCTCGGCGCAACAGCACTGACAATGAATTCAACGAGGGCGAGGACGGCTTTGGGGACGACTTTGAGGACATCGGCGTGATTGGGGAACCCTGGCTTCCCAGCATCGAACCCGATATCTACTACTTTGAGGATGAATTCAGCAGCGAGTTTATTGAATTTCTGGGGCTAGAGGCGACGCGGCCGCTGTCGCTGTCCGATGGACGGGCGATCGCCTATGCCATCGAACAGGCCACCGGAGTCCGCCCTGGTTTCGTCTATATCAGCTTTGTGCCACCCCAGTCGGGGCTTTTGCGCGAAAGCGTGCCGCCCCATGACACCGATCAGCTTGAGCTAGTGGTCGTCACGTCGCAAAACAACCTGATTCGCAAGCGCGTCGAGGGCGCAACCCGGGCCCAGGTGATGGCGATCGCCCAGGAGTTTCGCAACGAAGTCACCAATCCCGCAAACGTGCTGAACACCCGCTACCTGCGGTCGTCCCAGCAGCTATACCAATGGTTTGTCGCGCCCATCAAAGCCGAGCTAGACGAGCGCGAAGTCGAAAACCTAGTATTCTTGCCGCCGGCCGGTCTGAGAGCCTTACCCTACGCCGCACTCCACGACGGCGAACAGTTCCTAGTAGAGCAATACAGCGTCGGCCTCATGCCCAGCCTCAGCCTCACCGACACGCGCTACGTCGATATTCGCAATACCCAAATGCTGGCAATGGGCGTGTCCAAAAGCACGCAGGGTCAGGCCCCCCTGCCGTCGGTGCCCGTCGAGCTAAACGCGCTGGTGCTAAAGCTCTGGCGCGGGCAGATTTTTCTAGACGAGCGCAGCACCCTGGCCAACCTCCGCGCCGCCCGCCAGCAGCAGCCCTTCGGCATCATTCACCTCGCCACCCACGCCGACTTTGTGGCGGGCAACATCGGCGCGTCCTACATCCAGTTCTGGGATGAACGGCTGGGGCTGGATCAAGTGAAACAACTCGGCTGGAACGACCCGCCCGTCGAAATGCTGGTGCTGAGCGCCTGCCGCACCGCGTTGGGCAATGAACAAGCCGAACTAGGCTTTGCCGGCCTGGCCGTGCAAACGGGCGTAAAGACCGTCGTCGCCAGCCTGTGGTACGTCAACGATGCCGCCACGACTGCCCTAATGACCCGCTTCTATGAAAACCTGGCCACCTCGCCGATCAAGGCAGAGGCGCTACGCCAGGCCCAAGTCGCGATGGCGCGGGGCGAAGTGGGCATCGACGAAGCGGGTCGCCTGCGCGGGCTGGGCAGAGTCGGCGACCTGATCTTACCCGCCAGCAGCAGTAGCGAACTGCGCGGACAAGCCCTATCTCATCCCTACTATTGGGCCGCCTTTACGATGATTGGCAGTCCCTGGTAGCACGGTAGATTTACGATTTGCACCAGACTCTGGCTAGTGCTGCTTCAGGCTGCGCGGCAAGGTCGATGTCGATTTCCAGACTCCGGCTAGTTCTGCTTTAAGCTGCGCGGCAAGGTCGATGTCGATTTGCTGTTGCGGCGCACCACGGTAAATTGCTGCAAGGGCGCTAGCTCAATGCCACGTTCATAGCACTTGCCTTGAATATTTCGCCGCAGATCGGACTCGATCATCTCGTCATCGCGGAAGTTATTCGTAAACACATTGATTTCGTAAATCACACACTGCTCTGCGAACTCAATGTTCCGCACAAACGGCTCTGGTTCGGGCAACACGTCCTTCGTCTCTTTGGCTGCCTCAACCAAAACTTCGTAGGCTATTTGCCAGGGCACATCATATCGGAAACCAACTTCTACAAACACCATTGGCGGCTCATCTGCTTCGTCTCTCATCGAACCGCCCTGACGAAAATTGGTCACCGTCGTACCCAGAACTTCTGCGTTGGGAATACTGGCGTAATAGTTTTTATCGGTGAGAATTCGAGTCACCAATAGCCCTTTTTCAACCACTGTCCCCGCCACGTCACCAATTTCCACTTCGTCACCGAGCTTAAAAGCGCGAGTATAGGTCAACAAGATGCCTGCGATGATGTTAGCAATTGCCGAGCTGGAACCCAGCGAAATTAGGATACCCAAGAAGATTGAAATGCCCTGAAAGGCATCGCTGCCCGCTCCTGGCAAGTAGGGAAACGCAATGACTGCAAACAGCGCCAGAATCAGAATTTGGGCAATGCGCTCGGTGGGAACCGCCCAGTCTCGATCAAAGCCTGGAATGCTGAGATCGCCCTTGTCTACTTCAGAAAAGACAAATCTGGAGAACCGCATTAAATAAATAGCGGCATATCCTAAGATGACCAGAAAAATTAGCTTGGGCAGATATCCCAAGAAGCCGAAAAACAGCTGACTGAAAACCGAAAAAATAGACGAGAAAATGCCGATTGAAACAGATTGCGTTGCCGGGAAGAACGAGAGAACCGTATTGATGAAGATTGAGATTAGCGTCAGCAGCGCTACGATTCTAAGCAGACCAGAAAACTGAGTTAAATAGTTGGTGACCTGCTGTGCCGACAGAATTTCTCGGCTGCCCAGACGCAGAGTGCGAATGCGAAATCGGTCGGAAGATTCTATCTTTTGATCAATCCCCTTAAATAGACGATTAATCAGAGAGAACAGCAACGCAAAGATGAGCGTGGCGATCGCCGTTTTGCCGAGTCCTGCGAATAGCTTTTGGGGCGATCGCGTGTTGCGATACTCAATCACGCCGTCTTTAATTTCTTCAAGATGCTGTCGCGCTAGGGCTTCTCGCGACATCTCAGCAACATTTGCATCTGCTTGGGTAACAGCTATCAGCAAATCTTCGCCTGCCAGAATTTGCGTCACTCCATTATTGGGCAGATCATTCAACCGAAAATCTTCTAGCGGAATCTGAGAATTCGTTGCCGCCGACCGAATTGCTCTGGAGGCTTCGGCGGCTCGTTCAGCGCGGGATTTTGTGCCGATCGAGGCTTCCACGTTAAACAGGGTTTTGCCGCCCAAGGTCACGGCTGCACCCTGAGGCACTCTAGACGCATCCTGCTGCCCAGACTGAGGCTCGTCCGCAGGTTCCTCTGCTTTCGGCTCTGATCTGGGCGCAAAGATTTCTAGACCATCAATCTCTAGCGCGTGGCTCGATGCATTAATCAGATGAACAGGCAGATGAACAGGCGCAACCTGACTATCAGCCAGCGGACTACTCGCCAGCGGACTACTAGTTAGCAAACTACCAGCCAGCAGACTGGGAGCAGCAGCCCAAAGCAGCGTTAGAAGAAAGATGCTAAGCGCTTGTATCCCAATTTTGAGCCAAGAAGATCGAGCGTGCGATCGCCCGTTCCATGAACCCATTTTCCTAGAAGCGCTCCAGGGTTTCTTCCTGAAAGTCAGTTTTTGAAACAAACTTAAATTTCGCATCTGAATCGCATTTTGACGAAACAACCGGGCTGTAAATTCAAAAAAGTATTCTAAAAAGCCAGAGATAAAAACAACTTCAATACGGACTAGAACAATACGGACTAAAACTTTGACAAAATATCCCCTTTAACCGCATCCTATGCAACATAATTCTATGCAACATCTGCTGCAACATCTGCAACATCAAGTTAACCTTCAGAACCTTCCAAACCGCCCTGAAGTGTTACCTAGATTACATCAATCGCTCACAGATTGCGCGTTTAGGGATGCCCTGAGTCACGTCTGGGTTCAGTTTTTGTAGTGTATCAAGTTATTATGCTGCGCGATCGCCTTCTGCCAATTTTACTAACCGCGCTGACCAGTCTTTTGTTTGCAGGCAGCTTCATTGCTGGAAAATTTACAACGGTCGAACTCAGTCCCATCCTGACAACGCTGCTGCGTTACCTGATTGCCCTAGTCTTTCTCTCCAGCCTACTGATTCACTACAAAAAATCATCGCTACTGGTGCAAAAAAAGGATGTTTTTCTACTTGCATTGCTGGGCTTATTCGGCGTGGTCGGCTATCACTTTTTCTTCTTTCTCAGCCTGCGATATACGGCGATCGCCAACACTGCCATCATCAACGCCTTCAATCCAGTGATCACAGGCATCGCGGCGGCGCTGTTCATTCGAGAAAGACTGACGCTGCAAAACTACCTTGGCGGGGCGCTCGCCCTAGTGGGTGTGCTGGCGCTGCTGTCCAAAGGCGACCTCGGCAACCTGATCGGGCTGCAAATCAACCGGGGCGATGGGCTGATGCTGTGCGCGGTGCTGAGTTGGGTTGTGTACTCGCTGCTGATCAAGGTGCTGAGTCAGCGCTATTCCGGCTTCACAGTCAGCTTCTATGCAGCCGGGTTTGGCGTGATCTGGCTATTGCTGCTGAGCCTGCGCGAAGATTGGGCCACCGTGGCGCGGCTCTCTCCAGCGGCGATCGCCTCCCTCGGCTACATGGGCGTGGGCGCATCAGGTCTGGGCTATTTTCTCTACAACCTCAGCGTCAAAGCCATCGGCCCCACCCGCGCCTCCAGTTCGGTCTACAGCCTCGTTCCCATCTTCGTAACGCTGCTGGCCTTTGCCTTCTTTCGGCAGCCCATGACCGTCCTGATGCTGTTCAGCATGAGCCTGATTATCCTGGGGCTGCATTTTGCCCTGAAATCTCGATCACGCGGCTGACTGGCGAAACTGCCCCGTGCCCCGGAGCGCGTCTAGAAACACAAACACAGCGGGCGGATGCAGCACGTTTGCCAAGACCGCAGCACCGATCACCCGCTCCAGCGGCACTGGGAGCGATCGCACCTGCACGCCATCTGGAATCGGCAGCGCCGCCAGTCGGGGCAAAATCGCCGCGCCCAAACCCTGCGCCACCATGCTGACGATTGTGGAATCTTCTTTGACCTCGTAGGCGACCCGCAGCGTCTGCCCCCAGCGTTCCCAGTGATCGCGCACGGCAGAGGTACATTCAGCGTAGTTGTACAAAATAAACGACATCCGCGACAGCACCTCCCAAGTAAGCGGCTCCGGCACGGGTCTGCGGCCAGGCGGCAGCAGCACTACAAACTCATCTCGCCCAATTTCCCAGGTGTCGAACTCCTCAGACCGGGGCAGCGGCACCAGCCCAATATCCACCGCGCCTTCTCGGAGGGCCTGCTCCACCGCTACCGGGTCGTCTTCCGTCAGCGTCACTTCGATCTGAGGAAAGCGCTGGCAAAACTGGGCAATTCGCGGCGGCAGCAGGTGGGTCGCCGCACTGCGAAAAGAAGCCAGCCGCACGCGCCCGCCCTGCAACCCCCGCGCCAGGTTCACTTCATAGTCAATCCGTTCTCGCGCCTGCAAAATCTGCTGCGCCTGCACCAGCACCCGCTCCCCAAGCTGCGTCGGGTGTGCCCCAAACCGGCCGCGGGTGAGCAGCGACACGCCCAATTCCTCCTCCAGCGCGGCGATCGCCCGACTCACGGAAGATTGCGACACATCCAAATGGAGCGCTGCGGTCGAAAAGCTGCCCAGTTCGGCCACGGTCACAAACACGCGCAACTGGTCAATGTTCATAAAAGTTGTTCATAAAAGTTCATAAAAACTGTCCACCGCTCTGCCCCTAATCTGACACACGGTGAAACGGTATAGCACGGGAAATTTGACACATCCATCCGCTTTTTGCATAGATGCAACCCGCCTTAAGTTTTGTATCTGCCAAAAGCCCTGCGTTAGGGTAGCCGAAACGCAGCGTTGCAATGCAACAGCCCTTCTTCATCGCTAACCCACCATGTTTGACCTGATTTCCTACCGCAAATTCCGCGATACGCCCAGCGTTCGGTTTTTCGACATCACCATCGCTAATTCCAACGCCCGCGACCTCGTGTTTCATGAGGGCCCTGCCGTCAGCCCCAACAACAGCGACGACGGACACTGGCAGTTTTACATGCATCCCAACCAGGAAGACAACCTGCTGGCGCTGTCGGGGGGTCGCACGTTCTATCTGGTGAACTTTTCCTGGGATTACCCATTCCATATCGTGCGGCTAGAGGCCAACGGCGAGATTTTGCGGATTCCGCCGGGGACGTTTCACCGCTCCGTGTCCGATCCCCACGGCTCCCTCGTGCTAAACCAGGCCGTGCGAACCGCCGCCGCGACGGTGGAGAGCGAGTTTCGGGTCTACAACAGTGGCGAGATTCCCCGGCTGCTGCGCGTCACGTCGCAGTCTGCGCCACCCCCCAGAATGCACGGCTTTGACCGGGTGCAACTGCGGGTCGCCTAGCTCAAAAGGCGACTACGGCTACTGCTATGACCACTTATGACCACTTATGACCACTAAGGGCGATCGCGGCTGATTAACTCGCTATGCACCGATACCAAATGCTCAGCCAGTTTGCTGAGGCGCGATTCCAGGTCGTTCTTGCGGGTCACCAGTTGGCGCACCTTCTGGCAGCGGGCGATCGCCAGACTCACCTGGGGCACGCGCTCCGGCGGGCACTCCCGCGACCACACCTTGCCGTCTGCATCCAGCCCACAGAGCCGATAGCCCGCTCGCGGAGACTTGTGAATCATGCCATCGGGCGCAGCGTCGCAAATCGTTTCCACATAGCCCATCAGCGCGTCGATTTCTGCATGGCGGATGAACTCGGCCTCTGGCGGCGGCGGGGTAGTGGGCTGCGACTCTAGCCAGCCGTCGATAATCGGCCCCTCCATGTGCAATTCTTGAATTTCAAGCTGGAGCCGCTGGAGTTCTCGCTGCCAGCTCAGCAGCGTGCCCTCGATCTCCCGCAAAATACCCAGCGCCAGAGCAGGGTCCGTGGCGTGGCGCGGCGCGGCCAGGGGCGCAAACGGAAAACCCGGCAGGTCAGGCGTAGCAGGCGCGGCGGGTGATGAACTGGTTTGAGCGAGGGTCAGGGAAATGGGCGCAGACCCGCTTGAGGAGGCATTTGGGGACACAGCGGGCGCAAGTCCCTGGGAAAGGCGGGGAGAAATGGTGTGAGAAACCGTCGGCGCAACAGGATGGGGGCTGGGGGCTACGGCGGGGCGATATGGCTCCGCAACGCCAGCGTGACTGCCCTGTGATGCAGGCGGAAGCTTGCCGCCAAACGGCAGTTCGAGCAGCACGGGCGCGGCGGGCTGGGTCGCAG
>NZ_DVEA01000347.1:0-46706 GCF_015295965.1 Thermoleptolyngbya sp. M55_K2018_002 | reverse complement strand
CGCTGGCAGCCCGTCAGCGCTTCCGATAGCGTTGCGACCGGGTGGGCGGCTTCCAGCACGTCGGCCGCGTGGACGGCCAGCAGCCGCGCTTCGGCGCTGAGTGGGTCACACTGGGGGTTGACCAACACCAACTGCCGCAGCCCAAAGTTTTTCATGACGCGGGCGATCGCCCCCACATTCAGCGGCCCGGCGGGTTCCACCAGCACAATGCGAATCTGCTCCAGCCCAGTATTCACAACGTTTTCCACGGCAACACCAGTCGGCGCATCAGTCTAGCAGGCTCGGATTTTCATTCAAAATGCGGGCGCGGCGGCGACGGGCCACATCTTGCATGTCGATGATGTAATCGGTTTCATCCACGATTTCACCCGTAATGACTTCCAGCACGTCTTCCAGCGTAATCACACCCGCCACGCCCCCATATTCATCGACCACCACGGCCAGATGTTCGCGGCTGGTTTGAAATGACCGCAGCAGGCGATCGGCCCGCAGGCTCGTCGGCACAAACCAGGCTTTGCGAACAAAGGAGGAAATGGGGCGATCGCCCTGTCCCTCAATCAGCGCCGTCAGCAGTTCATGCCGCAGCGCAATCCCCAGCACATCGTCAATCGTCTCCCCAATTACCAGCAGACGATTGTGCTGCGAGTCAATAATATCGGGCTTACAGGCTTCGAGCGTCTGCTCTCCTTCCAAATACGTAATCGCCACGCGGGGAGTCATCAGCTTGCCCGCCGTGGCATCGTTGAGCGCAAACACGCGGCGAATCATCTCGGCTTCGTCGTCTTCAATCACGCCTTCGTCGCGGCCAATGGTGGTCAAAAGCTGAATTTCAGCTTCATTGGTCGTGGGGCGATGGTTGCCACTGACAAACGGAGCCGTCACCTTCTCCAGCAGCAGCACCACGGGCGTAAACACGCGCGTCAGCAAGGTGAGCGGAATGGCAACCAGCAGGGAAATGCTTTCGGCGTTGCGTTCGCCGATGGTTTTCGGCAAGATTTCCCCAAAAATAATGATCAGAAACGTTAAAACGCCAGAAAAAACGCCAATCATTGCGCTGTTCAGCACAGACGCAGCCAGTGAGCCGATGACGATGCTCCCCAGAATGTTGAACAGGTTGTTGAAAATCACCAGCGTGGCGATTGGCCGATTCATCTTCTCTCGAATCGCCAGCAGCGCCTTGGCAGAAGCCCGGTTAGAAGACTGCGCCAGTTGCCGCACTTTGAGGATCGGCATCGACAGCAGGGCTGCCTCGGTGCAAGAACAAAGCGCAGAACCACAAATGACAAACAGCGTGACAGTCAGCAGCGGCAACATGGCAAGGAGGTTGACCCAGATGGAAGGTGCCCAGGCTTGCGACCTAGCCTAGCGCATTCCTTCTATTGTCTTCGATAGGCGGCTGTCTCCGCTTAGCGGCAAGCCTGGGATGCTTGTTTGTAGAGGCGGCGAGGAATTCAGAGTGCGCTGCTTGGGGCGGCTCTTTGAAGCGGCTGCCTCAAAAAATATTTGGCAAAGGGTTCAAACTTTCTCAGGCTGTGTATTCTGGAAACTGTCACATCCAGCGTGTAGACACTTTTCGTAACGTAGATCAGACAGGTCTCAATGGCATTTTTAACAGGCGCGATTCTGAAGCGGCTTCCTGAGCCTTTTTTTGGCCTGTTTTCTAAGCCTGTTTTGCTAAAGTTGCTGAGCGTGTATTCAAGTTCACGTCTTGGTGGCGATCGCCCCTGCCTCTGTCTCAAGCCTCTCAACACTCCCCTGGAGATGGTTATGGTCGAGTTTCATATCCAGCCCGACGGCGAAATCCCCGCCTCTACCCAGCTTTACACCCAGATCCGCTTTGCGATCGCCTCCCGCCAGTTTCCCCCCGGACAGCGGCTCCCCAGCACCCGCGCCTTGGCTATGCAGACCGGGCTACACCGCAACACCATCAGCAAGGTCTACCGGATGCTGGAGGACGACGGCATTGTAGATGCCAAGGCGGGTGCGGGCATCTTTGTGAAATCCCAAGGCGACGAAGGCCACACCAAAGGCAACCAATCGCCCGTACTAGCCAAACATCCCCAGGCCTACAAGCTGGTGCAAAAAAGCCTGGATGAACTGCTCAACCAGGGCTGTTCCCTCAGTCAGGCGCGGGAGCTATTTCTGGCTGAAATCGACTGGCGACTGCGGTGCAGTGCGCGGGTGCTGGTCACGGCTCCGGGCTACGACATCGGCGCGGGGGAACTCATGGTGCGCGAACTCCAGCAGGCGCTGCAAATCCCTGTCCAGCTTGTGCCAATGGAGGAGTTGGCGAGTGTGCTGGATCAGGCGCGGGGCGGCACAGTGGTCACCAGTCGCTATTTCATTGGCGAAGCAGAGGCGATCGCCTCTCCCAAATCCGTCCGCGTCATCCCGGTCGATATCTACGACTACGGCAAAGAGCTAAAGCTGATGAAAGGACTCCCAAAAGACACCTGCATCGGCTTCGTCAGCCTTAGTTCCGGCATTCTGCGAGCGGCCGAGGTCATCATTCACAGCCTGCGGGGCGAAGAACTGCTGATCATGACCGCCAAGGCAGACGATGCCTACAAGCTGGGTGCAATGGTTCGCAGCGCCCAGGTCATCATCTGCGACCAGGCCAGCCTGCCCAGCGTCAAAGCCGCCATCCAGCTTTCCCGCGACCACATCATTCGTCCACCCAAAATCGAATGCTGCGAAAACTACATCGGTGAAAAATCCATCAGTTTGCTCAAACGAGAATTGGGACTGGAATAGCTCGAACACCCTGCCTCTCAATACTTAATCTGAATCACTCATCCCTCGTTTCACCCAAGCGAGGGATTTCTTTTTGTAAAAATTCGCACAGCCTGCGTAATTCCCCGCACCCACTCCGATAACTCCTCAGAGGTTAAACAGGGGGCTTCACCCCACAGCCACACCTCCCATACCAAAGACGCTCGGATATTGCGTCCTCAAAAGGAGAATTTCAATATGGCCACTATTATTGGCTCTCAATTCAATGACAACGACACCGTTAACGGGATTCCTCTAATTTTCAGACGGCGTTTAGTCGGCACCTTACTTAACGATTCCATCTTTGGATTAGCAGGCAACGATATCTTAGAAGGACTTGCAGGTAACGATCTACTCGACGGTGGCACAGGCAGCGACACCATGCGCGGCGGTGTTGGAAATGATACCTACATCGTCGATTCACCCGGCGACGTTGTGATTGAACTAGCCGGACAAGGCATTGATGAAGTCCGCTCCTCTATTAGCTACACCCTCCCCCTAAACGTCGAAAACTTGACGCTGCTGGGCACTGCCAACATCAACGGCACAGGCAACGCCCTGAACAACGTCATCAACGGCAACAGCGGTAACAACTTCCTGTTTGGTCTAGCAGGCAACGATACGCTCAACAGCGGCGATGGGAATGACTACCTCGATGGCGGGACAGGTAACGACACGATGAATGGTGGTTTTGGAGATGACACCTACATCGTAGACTCGGCAGGCGACGTGGCGGGTGAAGTGGCGGGCGGTATCGACCTAGTGATTGCCTCCGTCAGCCATACGCTCTCCCTCAACCTGGAAAACTTGAACCTGAGTGGTGTTGCCAATATCAATGGCACAGGCAACGCCAAAGATAACGTCATCAACGGCAACGCAGGAAACAACTTCCTGTTTGGCCTAGCAGGCAACGACACCATCAACGGCGGTGCGGGCAACGACTATCTCGATGGCGGAGCGGGCATCGACACCCTGAGCGGCGGCGCTGGCAACGACACCTACATCGTCGATTCTGTCTCGGACGTGGTGGTTGAACTCGCCGGACAGGGCATTGATGAAGTTCGCGCTTCCGTCAGCCATACGCTGTCTGCCAACGTCGAAAACCTAACGCTGCTGGGCGCTGCCAATATCAACGGCACGGGCAATGATTTGAACAACGTGATCAACGGCAACGCAGGCAACAACTTCCTGTTTGGCCTGGCAGGTAACGACACGCTCAACGGTGGGGATGGTAATGACTTCCTGAGTGGTGGTCTGGGGAATGACACCATGAACGGCGGCTTTGGCGACGACACCTATATCGTAGATTCGGCAGGTGACGTGGCGGCTGAGGTGGCAGGGGGCATCGACCTAGTGATTGCCTCCGTCAGCCACGCGCTCTCTGCCAACCTTGAGAACCTGAACCTGAGTGGTGTTGCCAATATCAACGGCACAGGCAATTTCCGAGACAACGTGATCAACGGCAACAGCGGCAACAATATGCTGAGCGGTCTGGGCGGCAACGATACCCTAGTAGGCGGATCTGGGTCGGATACGCTGCTGGGCGGCGACGGCAACGACCGACTGCGCGGCGGCACGACGGCTAACAATGCGGGTGAACGGGACATCATGACCGGTGGCGTGGGGGCAGACACGTTTGAACTGGGCAATAGCGCGGGTTCCTATTATCTGAACACGGTGGGCAACTCCTACGCCAGCATCACCGACTTCAGCGCGTTCCAGTTGGACAAGTTCCAGGTCAAGGGTGCGCTGAGCCAGTATCAACTGGACAAGACCCGCAGCCTGGAAGGTGGGGCGGCCCTGGACACGCTGATCTATCGCGGCAACGACCTGATTGCGGTGGTACGCGATACGACCAATGTGCTGCTAGGACGCGATTTCGTGGTGGTGTGAGCGTTTGATGTAACGACCTAAGCTGCAATGGCGGGGGTCACAGCAGTTTAGGCAGGTTAGGCAATAGAACACCGTAGCGAGCTTGGGGTTAGGGAGAACCGTGCCACAGGCTCGCTTTATTCCTTGTGATGACCGCTTGTGATGACCGCTTGTGATGACCGCTTGTGATGACCGCTATAGCTATTTACAGCGTTTTACGGCGTGGTTTTAGGCGTGGTTTTAGGTGTTTCCCAAGCCCAATTGATAGCACAGGGCCACGTATCCGACCTTTAGGCATACTGGGAAGGGAAATTCTGAATTCAAATGCCTGACCATGATCCAACCCAATCTGCCGCAGCCGCCTACATTCGAGCGCGTTGAGGACGAACGCCTACATCGCAAGCAGCGCCTTGCTGCCGCCTTTCGTCTGTTTGCCCGCTACGGCTTCGATGAGGGCGTGGCAGGACACATTACTGCCCGCGATCCGGAGCATCCCGATCACTTCTGGGTGAATCCATTCGGGATGTATTTTGGGCACATTCGCACATCGGATCTGCTGCTGGTGAACCACAAGGGCGAGGTGGTAGAGGGAAGTCGCCCTGTCAACGCGGCCGCCTTTGCAATTCACTCGCAGGTTCATCAGGCGCGTCTTGATGTGGTGGCTGCTGCCCATGCCCATTCGCTCTATGGCAAGGCCTGGGCCTCCCTCGGTCGCCTGCTCGACCCGCTGACGCAGGATGCCTGCTCGTTTTATGACGACCATGCGCTGTTTGACGACTATACGGGCGTGGTGCTGGATTTGTCGGAAGGGCAGCGGATTGGGCGCGTGTTGGGCGATCGCAAAGCGGTGATTCTCCGCAACCACGGGCTGCTAACCGTGGGGCACTCGGTCGATGAGGCGGCCTGGTGGTTTATCACGATGGATCGCACCTGTCAGGCGCAACTGATGGCCGAAGCTGTCGGCAAACCTGTCGCCATTCCCCACGAAGTCGCCAGCCTTACCTACAGTCAGGTCGGGACGCATTTCATGGGCTGGTTTTGCTTCCAGTCGCTTTATGACAAAATCGTGCGAGAAGAGCCAGATTTGCTGGAGTAAGTCGGGCCTTAAACGACTTCAATTCCCGCCGCATCAGCCGTTTCCGCTAGAATTGCCGCTACTGATGCGGGAGTCAGGCTGGGGTTGGCGCTGAGCATGAGTGCCGCTACGCCCGCGACATAGGGAGCCGCCATTGACGTGCCGGATTTGTAGACATACCCGCCTCTCAGCCCGGTGGAGTAGATATTTGCACCGGGAGCGACCAAAAACGGATAGGGGCGATCGCCCGCTGGGTTCGAGAAGGTGGCCATGCGGCGATCGCCCGCCAGCGCCCCCACGGCGATCGCCAGTCCCTCTCTGGCATACAGCGCGGGTTCGATCGGCAGCACTGCGCCTAGGGTTTCGCGCTCATTGCCCGCTGCCGCAATCACAACCACGCCCTGCTGAGCAGCAAACCGCAGCGCCGCAAGCGTTTTGCTCATGGCAGGATCGCCAATGTAATTGCCCAGGCTGAGGTTGATCACTCGTGCACCGTGGTTGACGGCATAGGTGATGCTGGCGGCGATGGAGTCGTCAAACTGGGGACTGCCCGTGTCGGTGTGGCTGGCGATCGCCCGCAGTGCCATAATTTTTGCAGCCGGGGCAACACCAGAAATACCACCCCCATCTCCCTTGGCGGCGATAATTCCGGCGACGTGGGTGCCGTGTTCGCTATGGTCTAATCCAAGGGGTTCGCCGCCATAGCGGGCAAACTGGCTGTTGCCCTCCACAAAGCTCCAGCCAGAGACATCATCAACTAGCCCGTTGCCGTCGTCGTCGATGCCGTTGTCAGCAATTTCGCCCGGATTTACCCAGCGATTGTCTGCCAGTGCCGGGTGAGACAAATCCACCCCGTCGTCAATCACGGCAACTGTGATGCCCTGTCCCAGAATGTTTTGGTTTCCTGCGGTGGGCCTGTGGCTGGGGGCGAGCCAGGGGCGATCGCCCTCCCGCTTCACCGCCCCTGGCAACGCCCCCAAAACCCGCGCGATCGCCGCCGCTGCGCTCACCCTGCCATAGCCGTAGTAGAAGTTGAATCCGTCCGCAGACGGCGTGCGGCTGGTCACTGTGCTGATCAGCGTGTAGCCACCCACTGCCCCACCAGACGCGCTGCTTACGCGCACCCGGTAGCGATCGCCCGCCTTCAGGGTAAACACCATACGAGCATTGGTGTTGCGCGTACTCAGGTCGTCGCCAAATAGGAGAGGCTGGCCCGTGCGATCGCTGATTAGCTCCAGGTAAGCATCAAACGCCTGGGATCGCAGCCGAATCTCCACGCGCCGCTTGGTCTTGCCACCTACAATCACAAAGTCCTTGGCAAAGCGACCGCCCCGCAGCGGATTTCGCCAATCTTGCAGGGTGAGGTGGCCTCGTACCGTGTCGTTGAGCTTTAGGGGCGGCGCGGGGGGTTGGTTCAGTTGCGATCGCCTCGGCAGGCGCACATCGGGACTGATGACCCCAGGACTCCCCCCGCCGGGGTTGACCATCCCCAACGATGCTCGGAGCTTGATTGGACGATCCCGGATAGAACGGCCCTGAGACAATGGCTGAGACGAGGGCGATCGCCCCAAAGAACTTCCTGCCAGGAACGCTGACCCTCCAGCAGGAAAGCCAACCGTGGACGGGCGCTTGCCCAATGGCGAAGAGGTCGGGAAAAAGCCGTCCATAGGGGCGATCGCAGATGCAAGCCTGAGGATATGCCTTGTAAGATAGCCCAATCCTGTGGAATTTACCGAGAGGCGCTCTATCGCCCTCCATCCCCCTTACCCGGCCGGGGGAGATTTGCAAAAATGCCCCCCAGTTGCTCAACCCTGGTTGATAATAGTTTCGATAAACCACAGTTCTTTTCACCCTGCAACCGCCGTGACAGCGACAGAACCCGGAAGCTACAAAGATACGGTCAGCCTACCCAAAACCCAATTCGACATGCGGGCCAACGCCACCAAACGTGAGCCAGAAATTCAGAAATTTTGGGCCGACAACCGAATTTACGAAAAGCTGTCGCAATCCAACCCCGGCGAACCCTTTGTGCTGCATGATGGCCCGCCTTACTCCAACGGGGCGCTGCACATCGGGCACGCCATGAACAAAATTTTGAAGGACACCATCAACAAGTTCCAACTCCTGAACGGGCGAAAAGTTCGCTATATCCCTGGTTGGGACTGTCACGGGCTGCCCATCGAGGTCAAAGTCTTGCAAGCAATGAAGCCCGAAGAGCGGCGCAACTTGACCCCGCTTGAACTGCGTCGCCGCGCCAAAGCCTGGGCCCTGGAACAGCAGCAGCAGCAGTGCGCCAGCTTTATGCGCTACGGCGTATGGGGTGACTGGGAGCATCCCTATCTGACCCTCACCCCCGACTACGAAGCCGCGCAGATCGGCGTGTTTGGGCAGATGGTGCTGAAAGGCTATATCTATCGCGGCTTCAAGCCTGTCCACTGGAGTCCTAGTTCCCGCACTGCGCTGGCCGAAGCCGAGTTGGAATATCCCGAAGGCCACGTTTCTCGCAGCATCTATGCCGCCTTTCCGGTGATCAGCTTGGGCGATGGGGCAACGGCACTGAAACCTTATTTGGGCGACTTGGGCGTTGCGGTGTGGACGACCACGCCCTGGACAATTCCCGCGAATCTGGCCGTAGCCGTTAACCCCGAACTGACCTACGCCGTAGTCAAAGATGAAGGCGGCAAGCTCAAGGGTGAACTGGGAACCTCCTTTGCACACCTCATCGTGGCCAAGGATTTGGTGGAGCGACTGACGCAAGTGCTAGACACGTCGCTGAGCGTGCAGGCAGAAATTTCGGGCAAGGCGCTGGAGTTTTCCACCTATCGCCATCCGCTGTTTGATCGGGAGAGTCCGATTGTCATTGGCGGCGATTACGTCACTACAGAATCCGGCACGGGGCTGGTGCATACGGCTCCGGGGCACGGTCAGGATGACTTTATCGTGGGACAGCGCTATGGGCTGCCCGTGCTGTCACCTGTAGACGACGAGGGCAACTTTACGGCGGAGGCAGGGCCCTTTGCTGGGTTGAACGTGCTGGGCGATGCCAATGCTGCCGTGATCAAGGCGCTGCGGGAGGCTGGGGCCCTGCTGAAGGAAGAGGATTACGGCCACCGCTATCCCTACGATTGGCGCACCAAGAAGCCGACGATCTTCCGGGCAACGGAGCAGTGGTTTGCGTCGGTCGAAGGCTTTCGCGAAGAGGCGCTGCGGGCTATCAAAGAAGTGGAGTGGATTCCTGCACAGGGCGAAAACCGGATTACGGCGATGGTGGGCGATCGCTCGGATTGGTGCATCTCGCGCCAGCGCAGTTGGGGCGTGCCAATCCCCGTTTTCTATGACGAGGAAACCAACGAGCCGCTGCTGAATGCCGACACCATCAGCCATGTGCAGAAAATCTTTGCTGAACGCGGTTCCGATGCCTGGTGGGAGATGTCGGTCGAAGAGTTGCTGCCTGAACCCTATCGCAGCAACGGGCGCAGCTACCGCAAGGGCTTCGACACGATGGACGTGTGGTTTGACTCTGGCTCGTCTTGGGCGGCAGTGGCCCAGCAGCGAGAGGGCTTGCACTATCCCGTGGAAATGTACCTAGAAGGCTCAGACCAGCACCGGGGCTGGTTTCAGTCCAGCCTTTTGACCAGCGTTGCTGTGAATGGTCATGCGCCCTACAAGACCGTCCTAACCCACGGCTTTGCGCTAGACGAACAGGGACGCAAGATGAGCAAATCTCTGGGAAATGTGGTCGACCCGGCCATCGTCATTGAAGGCGGCAAAAACCAGAAAGAGGAACCAGCCTATGGCGCGGATGTGCTGCGGCTGTGGGTGTCGTCGGTGGACTATACCTCAGATGTGCCGCTGGGCAAAAACATCCTGAAGCAGATGGCAGACGTGTATCGCAAGATCCGCAACACGGCCCGCTTCCTGTTGGGCAACCTGCATGACTTTGACCCAGCGACTCATGCCGTGCCCTATGACGAGCTTCCCGAACTCGATCGCTATATGCTGCACCGAATGACGGAAGTGTTTGCCGACATCACGGATGCCTTCAAGACCTACGAGTTTTTCCGCTTTTTCCAGACGGTGCAGAACTTCTGCGTGGTGGACTTGTCGAATTTTTACCTCGACATTGCCAAGGATCGGCTCTATATTAGCGCTGCCGATGCGCCCCGCCGCCGCAGTTGCCAGACCGTGCTGGCCGTCGCAATCGAAAATCTGGCACGGGCGATCGCCCCCGTCCTCTCTCACCTAGCGGAGGACATCTGGCAATTTCTGCCCTACAAAACCCCCTACCTGTCCGTCTTTGAGTCCGGCTGGGTAAAGCTGGAAGCGTCGTGGGAAAATCCCGAACTGGCGGCGAAGTGGGAAAAATTGCGCGATCTGAGAACTGAAGTGAACAAGGTGCTGGAGCAAGCCCGAAACGACAAGGCAATCGGCTCGTCGCTAGAGGCCAAGGTGCTGCTCTACGCAGCGGATGCTGATTTTCGGCAACAGCTTGAGGCGCTCAACCCCACCAGCAGCCTCAGCGGCAACGGCGTAGACGAGTTGCGCTATCTTTTCCTGGCTTCTCAGGTGGACTTGCTCGATGCTCCCGGCATTTTGACAGACCTGAAATACAGCGCAGAGGCAGGCAGCCTCAGCATTGGTGTCGTAGATGCCGAAGGCAAAAAGTGCGATCGCTGCTGGAATTATTCCACCCATGTTGGCGAGTCTGCTGAGCATCCGCTGCTCTGCGAACGCTGCATTCCCGCCCTAGAGGGAGAGTTTTAGGCGGCGCAGGATGGGCGATCGCCCATCCTGCTGTGGGTTCCGAGCAAATTGCAGAAATTTTCTAGCGGGCGATCGCCCTAATCCACCAATCAGATGTGCTATCTTAATAAAGGCTAAAATTTAGAACGTTATCAATCCGGTAAAACCAAATCAGTCCGGTAAAACCAAAGCAGATAGAACCAAGCAGGTAAAATCATGCTTGCTAGTTAAAGTCGGCTTAGGGCGTTCAATTGCAGCTTTTCTGGCTCAGTAGCTCAGTGGTTAGAGCAGGGGACTCATAAGCCCAAGGTCGCAGGTTCAAATCCCGCCTGAGCCATCTTCCGAAAACGGTCATGCCACCGCCTAACTATCGTCGCTGTCTCAGTTGCCGAAGACTTGCACCCAAGACAGAGTTCTGGCGAATCGTGCGGGTATATCCGTCTCAGACGATACAATTAGATTATGGGATGGGTCGATCGGCTTACCTGTGCCCGACGGCTAGCTGCTTGCAGGCAGCCCAAAGGAAAGATAGGCTAGGGAGGTCATTAAAAGTGTCTGTACCTGAAGCCGTTTATCAAACGCTGCGGCAGCGTCTTGCTGTGGACTCCACTCAGAAGCCAGACTCGCTGGGGCAAGCCCGGTGATTGTCCTAGGAACTTTCTGAGAGTTGTTACTCTAGGGGAGGGGTCTGTCGCAATCTCATTGTCAGACACTGAAGTTAGGTATGGGCCCCCGGTAGCAGCCACAGAGATTCAATGACCGATACGGAGACACTTATCACTGATCAAATCGGCTGGATGCCAGACTTTAGGTGCCAGACTCTACGTTGTGTTGACTTTAAGGGAGAACGAGCCTTCAACCACTAAGCATTTTGGGCAGCCTCGGCCAGATAAGGGCGTGCCTTCAACCCAGGAGAGCTTTGTTTTAGTTTTGTGTTCTGCTCTAGTTCGGGGTTTCTTTGCAGATGCGGCAAGAGACATTTTATAGAACCTCAACCTGATGGGCAGTGAATTCTCGAAGCCTTAGCGCTAGAGCAAGGACTAGAAACAAAAGTCAACGCAGCAAGCTTAAAGCTGTTTTTGTCTGGGCTTTAACTGTCGAGCATTGTAAACGTCGTCTTGTCACGTCGTCTCGTTAGGAAAGCGAAGCAACATTATGTGAAAATCTCAGTTGGCTAAGAAGGGGAGAGTGGATGAACGGTAAGGTGAGAATTTACGAGTTGTCAAAGGAATTGAATCTGGATAATAGAGAGATTTTGGACGTTTGCGAACAATTGAATATTCCGGTCAAGAGCCACAGCAGCACTATTTCCGAAGCTGAGGCAGCCCGCATCCGCTCAGCGGCCGAACGGCTTGCCCACAGCCCTTCTGCATCCCATACCCCTCCTGTTCACCGGCCTACCTCAACGCCTTCTTCTATGCCTCAACGAAAACAGAGCGCCGTGCAGCCGCCTGTTAAAAAGCAGCAAATTCTTGAAGTCCGTCGCCATCGCCCTGCGGTAGAGCCACCTAAGCGGCCAGAAGTTCAGCCTGCTCCGGCCTCGCAGCCCACCTCATCTGCGCCGGTGCGTCCGGATCGTCCAGCAGCAGAGCCTGCTGAGGCACGGACAGTTGAGCCTCGGCCGATTGCCACGCCTCCTGCTGTGCAAAAGCCTGCGACTCCCGTTTCGGAAGCACCCAAGTCGCAAGCACCCAAAGAAGTAGAGTCTCCTCCAGTTGACTCGCCCCAGCCGCCTCCTGTGCGCCCTGAAGTGGCGGAGCCTGCACCGTTGCCCGAAGAGCAGCCCTCTTTGATGGGGCCGCCTTCTAAGCCTGTGCGAACAGAGTCTGTGAGTTCCGTGAGCCGCCCAGTTCTGAAGAAGGCGAGCGATCGCAGTGATCAGGTGGTCATGCGAGTGGGAGGCGATGACCAAGGGCTTCGGCGATCGCCCACTGCCTCTCGCCCAGAGTCCCGCTCTGGAGAAGCCAGTGAGTCCGCACCTCGCCGCATTGGTATTACAGAAACTTCTGAACCGCCTGTACTGCGCGCCAAGCCAGTGCTGGAGCTACGCCGCAAGCCCGTTCGTCCAACGGCTCCGGGTGCATCCGAAGAGTCTGGCGCAGCCGACACCCGCAGCGCAGGCAGTATGCCTATCCTGGCAGAGCCGCCCACGCTGAAGCCCAAGCCCACGCCACCGACCAAGGTGGCAAAGCGCGGCAAGGATTGGGAGGAGGAGGATGAGGAAAACCCCAACAAGGTGGCTAAGGCCGGTGTGAAGTCCAAGCGGCGATCGCCCAACGTTTTGGACGACGACGAAGACATCGATCTGGATGAGGTGCTAGATGGAGCCGACGGAGATGATTCGGCCCCGACTGCCCTCAGCATTTCGCTGATGCGCCCGCCCAAGCCCAAGAGCCAAAAAGCTCCAGCAAAGCCCGTGGCGGTGGCTGCACCGACGCAGCGGCGGCGTGGGGGTTCTAGCAACGAGCGCTTTAGTCGGCGCGATCGCCGCGAACAGCAGGAAACTCGGCAGCGCCCCGAAATCATTACCCTCACGGGCAGCCTGACGGTGGCAGAACTCGCTGATATGCTGGTTGTTCCTGAAACCGAAGTCATCCGCGCCCTGTTTATGAAGGGCATCATGACCACGGTAAACCAGGTTCTCGACATCCCCACCGCGACGATGGTGGCGGAAGAGATGGGCATTTTGGTGGATACCGAAGCGCCTGAAGCAGAGGCGAAGAAAGTCACAGAAATGCTGGATGCGGGAGATCTGGAAAATCTCCAGCGCCGTCCGCCCGTGGTGACCATCATGGGTCACGTAGACCACGGCAAAACGACTCTACTCGACTCGATCCGCAAGACCAAGGTGGCTCAGGGCGAGGCAGGGGGCATCACGCAGCACATCGGCGCGTATCACGTTGATGTGGAACATAACGGCGAGACGCAGCAGGTCGTTTTCCTGGATACGCCGGGTCACGAAGCCTTTACCGCCATGCGGGCACGGGGTGCGCGGGTGACGGATATCGCTATTCTGGTGGTGGCGGCGGATGACGGGGTGCGTCCCCAAACCATCGAGGCGATTAGCCACGCCAAGGCGGCTGAGGTTCCCATCGTGGTCGCCATTAACAAAGTAGACAAGGAAGAAGCCCAGCCCGATCGGGTGAAGCAAGAGCTAACTGAATATGGGCTGGTGGCTGAAGAGTGGGGCGGCGACACCATTATGGTGCCCGTTAGCGCTCTGACGGGAGAGAACCTGGACACCCTGCTGGAAATGATCCTGCTGGTGGCGGAGGTGGAAGACCTCTACGCCAACCCCGATCGCCCTGCTAAGGGCACAGTGATCGAAGCACATCTGGACAAGGCGAAAGGCCCGGTGGCGACGCTGCTCATTCAGAACGGCACGCTGCGTGTTGGCGATATCCTGGTGGCCGGCTCGGTCTTCGGCAAAGTCCGCGCAATGGTGGACGATCGCGGCAAGCGGGTGGAAGAGGGTAAGCCATCCTTTGCGGTCGAGGTGCTGGGTCTGAGCGATGTGCCCGCTGCGGGTGACGAGTTCGATGTCTATCTGGATGAAAAAGAAGCGCGGGCGATCGCCAGCAATCGCACCGATCAGCAGCGTCTCTCTCGCTTGCAGCAGGCCATGTCGTCTCGTCGCGTCAGCCTGAATACGATTTCCAGCCAGGCCCAAGAGGGCGACCTGAAAGAGCTGAACCTAATTCTGAAGGCAGACGTGCAGGGTTCGGTCGAAGCTATTCTGGCAGCGCTGCAACAGCTTCCCCAAAAAGAAGTGCAGGTGCGGGTGCTGCTAGCGGCTCCGGGCGAGATCACCGAAACTGACGTAGACCTGGCAGCCGCCAGCAGCGCCGTAATCATCGGGTTCAACACAACCTTTGCGAGTGGGGCGCGTCAGGCAGCCGACCAAGCTGATGTAGACGTGCGCGACTATACCGTGATTTATGCTTTGCTGGATGACATCCAGGGCGCAATGGAAGGCCTGCTAGAACCCGAACTGGTGGAAGAACCACTGGGCCAGGTAGAAGTCCGCGCTGTGTTTACCGTGGGCAAGGGAGCCGTTGCAGGCTGCTATGTCAAGGAAGGCAAGGTCATCCGCAACAGCAAGCTGCGCGTGCGTCGCGGCGGCGAGGTCATCTTCGAGGGCAACCTCGACTCGTTGAAGCGAATGAAGGAAGACGCGAAGGAAGTCAGCGCAGGCTACGAATGCGGCATCGGCGTAGACAACTTCAAGGATTGGCAGGAAGGTGACATCATTGAAGTTTATCGCCTGATCACCAAGCGTCGGACGCTCTCTGCGTAGCGAGCCTGCCAACCCCTAGGCTCATCAAATTAAAGCACTGGTGGACTCCATTTTGATTTCCCCAGTCTACTTAATGAAGACATCTGGAAACATTTCTTATTGTCTTAATTGGGAAGGCTGGGGAAATTATTTCTGGAAGGATTTCTCGAAAGAGAATAGGGCTGCTTAGGCCAGTTTTCATTCTTGAAAAGTTTTCATTCTTGAAAATAGCCCAAAGATATAGTTTTTAAAAGATATTTTGAAAGCTTTTGAAAGCCTTCAACCCCGATTCCGCCTGGGCTTGGCTACAGTTTTAGTTCCGGTTTTAGTTCCAGAGTCCTGCTGGCGGGATGCGGCCTGAGTCAGCAGCGAATCGGCAAAGGCGATCGCCTCTTCATTCCCACCCACGAGCTGAGCCAGCTCATGGCGGCGCTGATCATCGCTCAGTTGGGATACGCGCACGACCGTCCGCACGTCTTCAGATCCCTCCAGCAAATCTGTATCTACTGGCTCAGAATCTACTGGCTCAGGGGTCGCTTTGGCCTTCCTGCGGCCATTGTTGCTGGTGGATTCTGCGGCTGGGTCAATCACCTGCTTATCGACCCGAAAGTGGGTATGGGCCATGGCGGCAACGAGCGGCTGGTGCGTCACGCAGAGTACCTGATGGCGGCTGCCAAGCTGGTGCAGCTTATCGGCGATCGCCTGGGCCACACGCCCCGACACCCCCACGTCAATTTCGTCAAAGACCATTGTGCCGATCGGATCGACCTGCGAAAAGCACACCTTCAGCGCCAGCAAAAAGCGGCTCATTTCCCCACCAGAGGCGATCGCCGTCAGCGGTTGCAGCGGTTCACCAGGGTTTGGGCTAAACAGAAACGTGATGCGATCGCCCCCGGCCGCTGTTGGATTCACCGGCGTAATCTCCACCTGAAACTGCACCTTTTCCATGGCCAGCGGCTTCAGTTCCTCAATGATTCGAGCCTCCAGCGTGTGGGCGGCGGCGCGACGCAGTTCCGTAAGCTGGGCACAGGCGGCGGCGAGTTCTTGCTGACGCTGGGCATACTGGGCTTCCAGCGCTTCTAGCGATTGTCCGCCATCGCTGAGCGCGTCCACATCTGCCTGCACCCGCTGCGCGTAGGCGATCGCCTCGGCAAGGGTCGGGCCATACTTCTTGCAAATCTGCTTAAGCTGAATAATTCGCTGCTCTACGGCTTCTAGGCGCTCCGGGTCCGTTTCCAACCCCTCACCGTAGGTGTTGATTTGCCGACCCGCCTCCTGTATCCGCGCCAGCGCGTCCGCCACCATATCCAACACTGGCTCCAGATCTCGGTCATAGCGCACCATATCCGTCAACAGATCTGCCGCTGCATTGCCGCCCGTGTCGTTTTGGTAGAGCGCCTGATACACCTGATAGCTCTGTTGCTGTAGCTCCACCGTATGGCTGAGGCGCTGGCGTTCCTGCTCTAACTGCTCCAACTCTTGCGGATCGCTGAGATTTGCCGCCGCCAGTTCCTTTGCCTGATATTCAAACAAATCAAGCTGCTGCTGGCGTTGTTGCTCCATCTGGCGGCGTTTTTCTAGCGCTTGTGCCGCCTGCTGAAACGCGGCATAGGTAGCTGCAACGACTTCTCGCTGCTGCATCAGGGCAGCGCCACCAAAGCTATCGAGCCAGTCGCGCTGGAGGCTGGGCTGCCCCAGTTGCACGGTTTGCCCCTGGGCGGTAATTTCCACGAGGCGATCGCGCAGGTCTTCCATCTGCTGCTTGTTCACCACCACCCCATTCACCCGCGAACGGCTGCGGACGGTGCCCTGCCCCAGCGTCATCTCGCGGCTACACACCAGCGTTTCATCCTCTAGCGGCTCAATATCCTGTGCCGCCAGCCAGTCTTGCAGCACAGGCTCCATCGCAAAGGTCGCCTCGATTCGCGCCGAATCCGCCCCCGTTCGCACCGCCCGCCCCGATACCTTGCCGCCCAGTGCCGCATCCAGCGCGTCGAGGATAATCGATTTACCCGCGCCCGTTTCCCCCGTCAGCACGTTCAAGCCCTGGCCAAACCGAATCTCTAGGCGATCGACCAGGGCAAAGTTCTCAATGTTGAGAGAAATTAACATAGGAGGGGCAAAGAGAACACCTGGATCAACATCTGGAGATCAAAATACGGATCACCCTAATGGCTCAACTATCAGGGGCTAGAATCTTAGAGTAGAACATTTGAATTGCTACCCGGCCACATATTTCAGTGTATAGCAGGCAAATGGCGCATCAAGATCTTTGGGACATCTTTGAGTCTGTAAGTCTGTAAATAGTCGCATGTCTCAAAGTCGCATATCTCAAAGTCTCAAAATTTTCTAGCGTTCAGCCCTAAACTCTACTCCTTGACCTCCAAATCCTGCCATAGAGCCTATTCTAGAGTTAACGCCAGCGCAAGGAGCCACCGTCCAATGACCCACTTCACTATTGATCTGAGTGCCATTACTGTGCTGACTGACGCTCAGTTTGACGCGCTCTGTGCCAACAATCCCGACATCAAGTTTGAGCGCACCCCCAACGGAGAACTCGTCATTATGGCTCCCACTGGCGGAGAAACTGGAAAAGATAATGCAACTCTTACAGCCGATTTTGTGATTTGGAATCGGCAGACTGGGCTAGGAGTCGTGTTCGATTCGTCTACCTGTTTTCGGTTGCCGGGTGGGGGCGATCGCTCTCCTGACGTAACCTGGGTTGAAAAGGCTCGCTGGGAAGCCCTGCCGCCCGATCTCCGACGCAAGTTTCCGCCCATCTGCCCCGACTTTGTGCTGGAGCTTCTCTCCCCCAGCGACAATCCCCAAACCATTCGCGCCAAGATGCAGGAATACCTTTCCTGTGGCGCAAAGCTCGGCTGGATGCTGAATCCAGAGGAACAACAAGCCGAAATTTATCGACCCGACCAGCCCGTAGAAGTGCTAGACGCGCCCGCCAGCCTATCCGGTGAACCCGTTCTGCCGGGGCTGGTTTTGCAATTGGGCTGGCTATGGGAAGGCGCGGTGAAGTAATGCTCCTACTGGAGCGTCATCGGCGCATACTGCCAATCCGGACGCAGTTCTGCCGCCTCTCGCAGGTAGGCATGGCGGACGCGCACCTCAGCGGGTAGGTTGATTTGCAGCAGCAGGCGGATGCAGCGCGGTAGGCTCCCTTTCACCGCCATTTGCTGCAAATCCAGCAGCGGCACATCGTTCCAACCGGGGCGCTGGCGGGCAATTTTGGCCGGAAAGACAGCATCCAGATCTGGCGTAACGGAGAAAATCAGGTTCACGATTTCGTCCGGGTCGAGGACTCCGGGGTTGAGCCGTTCCAGTTCTTCCAATAGCTCGATTACCGCTTCGGCGATCGCCCCTTCCGTATTCTCTGCAACTGTCGTTGCGCCCCGAATTGCCCGAACTCGCCAACCCACAGATTTGTCCTCCCGTTTTGAGTATTTAGGAAATGGAGCGTAGAAGGATTGGGATTGGGAGAAGGGTTACTGCTCCGCCATGCCATCACTTCGTGACTCCATCACCCCGCCTATGGCCGATACATCCACAGCGGCACACCGCTCGTCGCCAGTTCAAATTCAATCCAATCTGTAGCCGAAGATAGCCTGTGGGTGAGCAAACTGCCAAGGCGATCGCCCTGCATTTCACTCCCCGTTCGCAATCGGCGAAGCAAGCTCTTTTTCTCCTCGATGTTAAACGTGCGAGTCTTTTCTGGATCGAGGCCAGCCAGTTCGCAGGCCCAGCGGCGGGCATCTTCCTCGGTTCCCAGGCGATCCACCACACCCAGTTCCAGCGCTTGTTGCCCAGTGAAAATCCGTCCATCGGCAAAGCCCCGGACGGTTTCAACCGCTAGGTTCCTGGCTTCAGCCACCGTTTGCACAAACTGACCGTAGCTCGTGTCAATCAGCTCTTGCAGAATATGTTGCTCTGGCTCTGTCAGTTCTCGGTCAAAGGCCAGAATATCTTTATACGGGCCAGATTTAATCACCTTGAAGGACACGCCAATTCGCTCCAGCAGGCGCTCCAAATTATTGCCCCGTAGAATGACACCGATACTGCCCGTCACCGTACCAGGGTTTGCCACAATATGCTGTGCGCCCATGCCAATATAGACACCGCCAGAGGCTGAGATATTGCCAAAGCTGGCGACGATTTTGATTTTTTCACCCAGCCGCTTTAGCGCTTGATAGATTTCCTGAGAATCGCCCACTGTTCCACCAGGGCTGTCGATTCGTAGCAACAGTGCAGGAAACTTCCGCTCCTCGACTTGCTTGAGGGCTTCCAGGACGCGCTTACGAGTGTCACTGGCGATCGCCCCCGCCACCTCAATCCGGGCAATCTGCTTGCGAAACGACGGCTTAAAGAGCCTCACCATAGGTTTTCTAACTAACAAAAATTACGCTCAATTCTACGATTCTAAAGCGGAATCGCAGGTGTCCTCAAATTCGCAGCCAGGATGCAACTGCTGAACAGCCCCAATCCTGCAACCATCCTCTATGATCGAAAATCTATGCCCCTTTTGCGCCTCGCGGCCCCTGGAGGAACCCTGGTCTACACTCGTCCCCTCGCCCGCCTGATTGAACAGTTACAACGGCTTCCTGGCGTTGGGCCCAAATCGGCTCAGCGGCTGGCGCTGCACATTCTTAAGCGGCCAGAAGAAGAAGTGAAAGCCCTAGCCCAGGCGTTGCTAGAGGCAAAACAGCAAGTCGGACTGTGTTCCGTTTGTTTTCACCTGTCGGCCGAACCCGTCTGCGACATTTGCAAAAATCCCAGCCGCGATCCGCAGCTCATCTGCGTGGTAGCCGATTCTCGCGATGTCATCGCCCTAGAAAAAACCCGCGAATACAAGGGCAAATATCACGTTTTGGGCGGCTTGATTTCTCCGATGGAAGGCATCGGCCCCGACCATCTCCATATTTCACCCCTGGTTAAGCGCGTAGCCCAGCAGGGGGTTGAGGAAGTCATCATGGCCATCAGCCCCAGTGTAGAAGGCGACACCACCACGCTTTATGTTGGGCAACTGCTAAAGCCGTTTACCAAGGTCACCCGCATTGCTTTTGGGCTGCCGATGGGGGGCGATCTGGAATACGCCGACGAGGTGACGCTGGCGCGGGCGCTAGAGGGCAGGCGAGAGCTAGAGTAGCGAGAGTAAACGGAAAGGCAAGCGTAAAGGTAAACGATCAGCAGTAAACAGTCAGCAGTAAACGGTCAGCAAGGATGCCAGCGTTCACTTGCCAGCGTTTACTTTAGGCTTTGTCCCCACCTTTCCAGACCGACTCAAAATCGGGGCACTGCTCCCCTTCCCAGCCAAACGGGTGCATTCCGCAGACCAGCATCGTGCCGCCGTAGACCTGGCCGTGGTAATTGCGGCAGCCGACGCAGGCGGGATGACGGTTGAGAATGGGGTCAACGGTTTGGTTAAAGGGCTGCACGGTTTCCTGGATGGTGCTTTCTACGCCCGTCACCGCATTGATAAAGGGAGCCAGCCACTCTTCCATCTGGCGATCGATCTGGTCGAGATCGGGGGCGATCGCCTCATTCAGCCGCTCTGCCACTTCGTCCGACCATTCAAAAATTGCATCCACCGCCTCATTCACGTCGCGGTTAATCTCTTCTAGGAACTGTTCTACTTGCTGGGCGATCGTCTCAAACATAGGTCTTAGGGGTTGGGGATCAAGTTTTAGAAGTCAGGGTCGGGCGGCAATACCAAGCAAGGGCAAAGGTTGGGATCAATACGGAACCTAGAATCAGCGCGATCGCAGCCCTGCCAAAGCAGACACTCTGCCGCTCCTCATCCCCAATTCCGAATCCCCAGTCCCTAATCCCGTTTCAGCCGTCTCAGTTCCTCTTGCAGCTTGGCGACTTGCTGACGTAAATCATCCGCCGTTGGCTGGCTCGGCGACTGGCCCGATGTTGCAGAGTTTTCGGTTGCAGAGTTTTCGGCGGTCGGCTGGCTAGCAGAGGGCGTTGGCTCTTCCTCATCCGTCAGAATCTCGATGCGGCGCGGCTCCGTGGGTTTTTCGGGGTCACCCCCAGCAGGCTGCTGAGCGCGGTTCATCATCTCTTCCACCATGCGGCGGGCTTCTTCGGCGCTGATTTCGCCACGAGCAACCATTTCATCCGCTAGCTTTTGCGCCTGCACCCGCAAATCTGCCAGCGTGCTGCCCGCTTTTTCGCCTGCGTAGGATGCTAGCCCAACCCCCAGATAAAATGCCTTTTGAACCAAATCTCCAAAGCCTGCCATAGCGATGTGGCTCCTCTGTCAAGCGTCTAGATGTTGCAAATGTTGCAATATTCCGATGTTGCAATATTCCGATGCTGCAATATTGTGAGTTGCAATACTGCAATGTGGCGATGTTGCGTTAGAAGTTAACCAGACAAACGCACAAACGTATGCGAAATCTTGCCGAGTATTGCCGAAAGACTACGCAGCCGTCTGGCGTTTTTCCAGTGGTCAATACTATTCAGCATAGCGGTTTAGCGAGGTGGTTAACCGGGTGGGATTTCTAGACACCCAGGTACGGACATTTGTGACAGACATCTGTGACGGACATTGATAGCGGACATTGATAGCGGAATGGCCCAGCGATCCTGCTCTCACCCTCCGCACCCCAACCCTCCGATTACTGCTGCCAGTATTTATACGCTGCGTAGGCCATCGTCACCACGCCCGTCACGATCGCCGTTTCGTCTACATGAAACTGGGGATGGTGCAGCGGATAGTTAGGCTTGTCAGCAAAGGCTACACCCAGGCGAAACATAGTGCCAGGAGCATGTTGCAGATACAGTGAGAAGTCCTCTGCACCGAGGGAGGGTTCTAAAAGAATTTGGACGCGATCGCCCCCCCAGGCTTCCGATGCCGCCGACTCCATAATCTGCGTCAACGCTGGGTCATTTTGTACCGAAGGCACACCCCGGCGATAGTTCATCGTGTACTTTGCCCCATAGCTCTGACAGACATTCGCCACGATTTGCTCGATCCAGACCGGCAGACTAGCGCTGGTTTCAGGATGGAGCGATCGCACAGTCCCCAGCATCCGCACCTGATCCGCGATCACATTCGGTGCCCGCCCGCCCTGGATTTGCCCAATTGTTAGCACCACTGGACGCAGCGGGTTTTGCGTTCTACTAATCGCCTGTTGCAGCGTCGTTACCACCTGCGATGCAATCCAGATCGCGTCGATCGCCTCATGCGGCCGCGCCCCATGCCCCGACTCGCCCATAATCACCAGTTCCAAATCGTCCGCCGCCGCCGTCAGTGCCCCATAGCGAATCCCCACCGATCCCCCCGGAATCGTCGGAAACGTGTGAACCCCAAAGATAGCCGTCACGCCCTCCATCACCCCATCCCGAATCATCCAGCCTGCGCCCTGCGCCGTCTCCTCCGCAGGCTGAAACAAAAACCGAGTTGTGCCTGGAAACTGAATCCCCAACTGCGCTAGCACCATCGCTGTCCCCAGCCCCACGGTGGTATGCACATCATGACCGCAGGCGTGCATAATTCCCGGCTGCCGCGAAGCAAATTCCAGTCTTGTACGCTCCTGAATTGGCAGCGCATCCATATCCGCGCGAATTGCCAGCATTCGGGAGTCTCTATCTGTACCGCGCAGTTCTGCCACTACGCCTGTCTTGCCGACTAGTTCCTGCACATGCAGTCCACAAGACGACACCACTCCTGAAACATAAGCGGCCGTCTGGTATTCCTGTCCGCTCAGTTCAGGATGGCTGTGCAGATGGCGGCGAATTTCAACCAGTCGGGGGGCAAGGCTCGCAGCAAGATCTTTAATTTGGCTCAGCATGGAGACAGACAATGGTAGAGGTTAACCTCATAATAAAGAGTTGTTAAGAAAAGGTTCCACTGGCCGCCTCCATCACCTCATCACCCTATCACGGTTCATCCGTACCAAATCCCGCCACAAAGGATACATTAGAAGAACAGTCTCTTCTCTATAGTCTTTTCTCTCTAGTCTTTCTCTCTTCTCTCTAACGCTGCTTTGGAGAATCGCACCCTATGGAGTCCATCGTTGCTGCCCTTGCTCTCCTAATTGTGGGTTATACTGTCGGCTCCGTCAGAATTATCAATCAGGGCACCGAGGCGCTAGTAGAGCGGCTGGGGAAGTTTCACCGTAAGCTTACGGCAGGGCTGAATTTTGTGGTGCCGTTCCTCGACACGATTGTTCTAGAAGAATCCACCCGGGAGCGCGTGCTGGATATCGACAAGCAAAAGGCGATTACCGGAGACAACGTATCGGCTGACGTAGACGCAGTAGTCTACTGGCGGATTTTGCAGCTAGAGCGCACGTTCTATGCCGTGGAAAATATTGAGGAAGCGCTGGAGAGCCTGGTGACGACGACGCTCCGTTCCGAAATTGGGCGGATGAGTCTAGCTCAGACCTTTTCCTCTAGAAACGAGATCAACCAGGCCTTGCTGCACCAGCTTGACGAAGCAACTGCAACCTGGGGCGTGAAAGTGACGCGGGTGGAGGTGCAGAGCATTGAGCCTGCCCCAGATGTGCTGCGGGCAATGGAGCTAGAGCGTGCTGCCGAAAGTAAAAAGAAGGCGGCTATTTCTGAAGCGCAGGGCAAAAAACAGGCAGCAATTGAAGAAGCCGAGGGTGCGGTGCAATCCATGAAAATGATCGCGGATGCGCTAAAGTCTCAGCCCAACAGCCGGGAGATTATGAAATATCTGGTCGCACAACGATACGTCGATGCCAGCTATCGACTTGGCGATAGCCCAAACTCCAAAATTGTGTTCATGGATCCGAAGGCACTGACCGAAGCCCTGAGCGAGCTAATCGATCCCAATGCTCCACCGCCCAGTCAGCATCCACTCAATTCGCCAAAAGAGTGATAAGCCGTTCTTGACCCTAGTGTCCTGCTAAAACGGACGGAGTAGAGGTATCGAGCTTCACGAAGGCTTGATGCGGGTTTGATATACATCGATCGGGCTTGCATCAAGAAGACGCAGCCATTTCCTCCAATCGCTCTTGCTGGTCTTTGGAAATGCAAGACTGGATCAAATCTTCCAGATCGCCCTCCAGAACAGCGTTGAGACTAAAGTTTTGGTTTAGGCGATGGTCGGTGACACGATTGTCCTTGTAGTTGTAAGTCCGAATTTTTTCGGAGCGTTCACCCGTACCAACCTGAGAGCGGCGCATTGAGGTGACGGCTTCTTGCTGTTCTCGCAGCTTGATTTCGTAGAGCTTGGCTCGCAAGATTTGCATGGCGCGTTCGCGGTTTTGAAGCTGCGATCGCTCTTCGGTGCAAAATACGCGAATGCCTGTTGGTTTATGGATCAGGTCAACAGCGGTTTCCACCTTGTTCACGTTCTGCCCGCCT
This sequence comes from Thermoleptolyngbya sp. M55_K2018_002, assembly GCF_015295965.1. Classification (NCBI taxonomy): domain Bacteria; kingdom Bacillati; phylum Cyanobacteriota; class Cyanophyceae; order Oculatellales; family Oculatellaceae; genus Thermoleptolyngbya; species Thermoleptolyngbya sp. M55_K2018_002. The sequence goes on along the minus strand of NZ_DVEA01000347.1, from coordinate 22,614 downwards.
GCGCCACCCGATCGCGCTGTTTTTAGCTCGATATCCTTTGGGTCGATCTCCACTTCCACATCATCGACTTCCGGCATGATAGCGACCGTCGCCGTCGAGGTGTGAACCCGCCCGCCTGCTTCCGTCACGGGGACTCGCTGCACTCGATGAACGCCAGCCTCGAACTTGAGCTTGCTGTATACCTGGTCGCCCTGAATTTCCAAAATGGCTTCTTTAAAGCCGCCCATATCCGCCAGCGACTCACTGACCATCTTGACCCGCCAGTTTTGGCTTTCGGCGTATCGGGAATACATCCGCAGCAGATCTCCGGCCCAAATACTGGCCTCGTCTCCACCTGCACCGGCCCGAATCTCCAGCATGATGTTCTTATCATCGTTGGGATCTCGCGGCAGCAGCAGCACCTTTAGCCGATTTTCCAGGTGCGCGATTTTTTCTTCTAGCTCGTCTACTTCCAGGGCCGCCATTTCCCGCAGTTCTGCATCGCCACCCGCGTCTTTCAGAATCTGTCGCGCCCCTTCTAGGTCGCTTTGGGCTTTTTTCCATGCGTCAAAGGTCGTCACCGTTTCTTCTAGTGACGACCGAGTTTTAGCAAGCTTCTGGAACTCCGTGGGATCGGTTGCAATATCGGGATCAGCCAGCCGCCGCGTCAGTTCGTGAAAGGTTTGCTCTACAGAATTCAGCTTGTCGAGAAGATAGGCTTCTGCCATAGCGGTGGGAGTGGGAAAGAACGATAGGTGAGGCGAAGGGTTCGCCACCCGTGAGGGTCAAAACTCAGAAAATGGAGGCGATCGCCAACTTTCCTATCGCTACTTCTTCTTATCCGCCGCTGCGCCATCGCCCGTGCGCGAGTCGGTCATCCCATACTTCCGCAAGAAGCGCTCCACGCGACCCTCAGTGTCGATAATCTTCTGAGTGCCCGTATAGAAGGGATGGTTGCCAGACCACACATCGACGTGCAGTTCGGGCTTAGTAGAACCAACAGTCATGACCAGTTCACCGTTGCAGTAAACCTTGGCTTCGGGATACCAAGTGGGATGGATGTCAGGCTTTGGCATAACAGTCTCAAGTCTGTTGCTTTTCAAGGGTTGTCAAGGATTGTCAAACAGTCAATGCAGGCGATCGGGCGAGGTGCAGCCTACGTCGCCCCTACAGCCAGTCTAGCGCTTCGAGTATTGGGGAGCCTTGCGGGCCTTGTGCAGACCGTACTTCTTCCGCTCCTTAGCACGGGGATCGCGGGTCAAGTAGCCTTCAATTTTCAGCGGCTTGCGGTTCTCAGGGTCTAGTTCGCAGAGCGCCCGCGCTACACCCAGGCGGATTGAGTCTGCCTGGCCGGTCAGCCCGCCACCTGTTGCATTCACCAACACGTCGTATTCATTTTCCAGTCCCAGGGTTTCCAGCGGCGCTTTGGCGATCGCCAGATAGGATGGGTTGAACTGGAGATACTCTTCTCCGGGGCGGCCATTCACGATCAGCTTGCCCGTACCAGGCACCAGCCGAACACGGGCGATCGCCGACTTGCGACGACCCGTCCCCCAGTACACAACACGACCAGACTTCTCAGTAGCTTGCATTCTTACTTCTCTCCAGGAATCGTTTTAATCGTCAAAACTTCGGGCTGCTGAGCCGCATGAGGATGGGTCGGGCCCGCGTAGACTTTGAGCTTGGTAAACAACTGGCGACCCAAGGAGTTCTTCGGCAGCATCCCCTTCACGGCCTGCTCTACAATCCGCTCTGGCAGGCGAGACTGGAGCTTGGTAAAGTTCTCCACCTTCATGCCGCCGGGCCGCCCAGAATGACGACGGTAGAGCTTTTGGGTGCGCTTTTTGCCCGTCACGTCTACTTTCTCAGCATTCACGATGATTACGAAATCACCCGTGTCCAGATGTGGCGTAAAGGTCGGCTTGTTCTTGCCGCGCAGCACATTGGCGACTTCGCTGGCCAGCCGTCCGAGGCGCTGATCGGTCGCATCGACGACGTACCACTTACGCTCAATTTCGGTTGTGGGAGGAAGATAGGTCTTGTTCATGATGTTCTATCAGGTTCCAGGAGGGTCAAAGGGTTAGGAAAGGCTCGTAGGAGGCTAAGAGTTAGGAGGCTTAGGCAAAAGAGGAAAAGGGCTTGACGACGCACTAGCTAGACGAGGCAACGGCGATCGCTGGCTCGGTCAGCGGCAAGAGGAACTGGGGCTGCGTGTCATACCAGAGGCTCGGCTCAAAGGGCGACTCAGGATAGCCTACGCGCAGCAAGCAGAGTCCCTGCGGCGGAGCGGCATACTTAACCTCGTCCCGGCGCTGCTCTTGCCAGAGGCGGGTAAACTCGGTGGGCGATCGCTCTCCCCGTCCCACATCAACCAGCATTCCCACCAGCAGACGCACCATGCCGTAGAGGAACCCGCTTGCCTGGATCTCTAGCTGCACAAAGGGCCCGCGTCGGACACACTCTACCGCCTGCACATCGACCCAGGAATGGGCCCGCTTCGAGCCAGCCCGGTGAAATGCTGCCAAGTGCTGTCGCCCCAGCAATGGGGTCAGCGCTGCCTGCATGGCTTCAACATCCAGCGGCGCATGATAATAGTGCCAGCTAAAGGGGCGGACAAACAAATTGGGGCAAGCGTCAGTGTAGAGCGTATAGCGATAGCGTCGCCAAATCGCTGAAAACCGAGCGTGCCAGGAACGATCCACCGGGGCCGAAGCTCGAATTAGCACGTCTTCTGGCAGGCGGCTATTGAGAATATCGCGCCAGCGGTAGGGCGGAATTAGGGTCGCCGCATCAAAATGAGCCACCTGAGCGGCTGCGTGAACGCCAGAATCGGTTCGCCCTGCGCCATGCAGCGTCACAGAATGCCCCAGCACAGCGGCGATCGCCCGCTCAATTTCTTCCTGGACGGTGCGATGCTGCGCCTGCCGCTGCCAGCCGTGAAACCGAGTGCCCAGGTATTGAATGACCAGGGCAACCCGTTGCGAATCTACCGAGCAGGCTTCCCCTGAACTAGCAGACTCCTTTAGCGTTGGCAGCGCGATCGCCATAGCCAGATGCCTACATCCTCAGGTCAGTTCGATAATCGCCATTTCAGCGTTATCGCCCCGGCGGCTTACGGTTCGCTGAATGCGAGTATAGCCCCCATTGCGATCGCCATAGCGCTCCTTCGCACCCTCAAACAGGGCGTGAACAAGCTGCTTGTCATAAAGGTAGCCCAGAGCCTCACGTCGAGCAGCCAGAGAGCCGTCCTTTGCAAGCGTAATCATTCGCTCTGCTTCGGAACGGACTGCCTTGGCCCGCACCTTGGTCGTTGTGATGCGACCGTGACGAATGAGTTCGGTGGTCAGCGCTCTGAGGAGAGCGCGCCGCTGATCTGCGGGCTTACCCAGTTGTGGAACACGACGACGGTGACGCATATCACTTAGAAATTAAACTAAACAGCAAAACGAAAGCAGTACGGTAAAGTTCCTACCCAAAGTCCTTACCCCTTGCCCAGCCCCGATACGGCATAGCAAGTCAGAACCCCAACGACCTTAACCAGTCTTGGCAGGCTTTTCATGGGGCAGGGTAATCCCCATGCGAGTTTGAAGCGCCTCGATCACCTCTTCGGCAGACTTCGCACCAAAGTTTTTGATTTCTAACAAATCTTCTTGGGAGTACTCCAATAAATCCGCCACCGTATTGATCTGGGCCCGTTTCAGACAGTTGTAGGCGCGAACCGAAAGATTCAGTTCCTCAATCAAGATCTGGTTGTGGGGATCTTCATCATCCGAGAAGATGGGCCCAATGTCATCAATCGTGATGTCCTTCAGCGGGGTAAACAGATCCACCAGAATACTGGCAGCCTGACTCAGGGCATCTTGAGGAGTGATGCTACCATTCGTCCACACTTCCATGATCAGGCGATCTTTTTCTAGAGACCCGCCAACCCGTGCATCCTCAACGGTGTAATTCACCTTACGCACAGGCATGAAAATTGAGTCGATCTGCAAATAATCAACCGCCGAAGAGTCATCCCGGCTCCGATCAATAGCTCGATAGCCGATGCCCTTCTCGATCTTGAACTCCATCTCCAGCACAGAACCTGCGGAAACCGTCGCGATGTGCTGAGTCTCATCCACCACTTCGACATCAGATGGAAGATCGAAGTAAGCAGAGGTGACTTCCAGCGGGCCCTCCACCCGAAGCCGTCCAATCTGGGGCTGAGAAGAGTAACTCTTCAGCACGACTTCCTTCATGTTCAGCAGGATGTCGAGGGCATCCTCTTTCACACCCGGCACGGTCATAAACTCATGCGTCACCCCTGCAATGCGGACTGCCGTAACCGCAGCCCCCTCTAGGTTCGACAGCAGCACACGTCGGAGTGCATTTCCGACCGTCGTACCCTGACCCCGCTCCAAAGGCTCAAGAACAAACTTGCTGTATAGACTCTGGTTTTTCCCCGTTTCGGACTCTATGCACTCAACCTTGAAATGTGCCATAGACCAACCTCTCTTCTCCTTAGCCACAGAAGGCAGGCAACCTTCTTATGTTTTCAATGTTCTCGTCTGCCAGCGCTCTATCCCCTTGCTCTGGAGAAACAAAACCTAACTGGTCAGCCTAGCAAAGATATCAACCGTCGAAACAAAAACCAGCGCTTTATCCCTCAACTGAATCCGCTCGACTCCCTGCTTGCTGAGCTTCCGGCAGTCCTTGCTCCAACAAAGCAGGAAAGACTAGACTCGCCGCCGCTTGGGAGGACGACAGCCGTTGTGTGGGATAGGCGTTACGTCGCGGATTAGTGTGATTTCCAGTCCAGCGCCCTGGAGCGCCCGAATGGCAGTCTCCCGTCCTGACCCAGGGCCACTGACCATCACCTCAATCTGACGCATTCCCTGATCCATGGCGCGACGAGCCGCATTTTCAGCAGCAGTCTGAGCCGCAAAAGGGGTTCCTTTCTTGGCCCCTTTGAAGCCGCTGGAGCCAGCAGAGGCCCAAGAAATCGCCTCTCCATTTGCGTCCGTGATCGTCACGATCGTGTTGTTGAATGTGGACTGGATATGGGCAACACCGCTGGGGATGTTCTTCTTTTGCTTCTTGGGGCCAGTTCGTTTCGTGGGTTGTCGAGCCATTTCTCTTCGCTAAGTCTAGGAATAGGGTTTACTTTGTCAAACCAAGGGTAGTCAAACTGCTAGGACAGGGAAATAGATTCAGAGAGATGGGGTGGATAGGCGTGGAAGATTGGACTGGCAACACCTGAGAGGAACGTAGAAGGGCGATCGCCCTCAAGCAGCCTTAGAGATGGGACTAAAAGCAGAGCTGGGACCAAAAGCCTTCCCGCCCACAACTATCTCGATCGCTGAGGCAAGTAGGTCGAGCAATCAGATACAACCACACCAAAGAGGGAACAAAATCAACACGCTAGTTCACTTCTGGAAAAAGCGCCCTGACAAAGCCAGCCATGCACTGGTTCACACAAGTCCGCCAGCACCACCCTCAGCCTATTGTCTACTTCTTGCCAGGAGCCTTCTTCTTGCCAGCCACCGTGCGCCGACCGCCGCGACGGGTTCGAGCATTCGTGCGAGTCCGCTGTCCGCGAACGGGCAGACCCATCCGGTGCCGCCGACCGCGATAGGTGCCGATGTCCATCAGGCGCTTAATGTTCAGGGATTCCAAACGTCTGAGATCACCCTCGACCTCATAGTCAGACTCCACCGTTTCGCGCAGGGCTGCAACATCTGCGTCGCTCAGATCCTTAACGCGGGTATCGGGGTTCACACCCGTCTTCGCGAGGATTGCTTTGGATCGGGTTAGCCCGATGCCATAGATATAGGTCAAACCGATCTCAACACGCTTATCGCGAGGAAGATCCACTCCGGCAATTCGTGCCACGCTTTGTACTCCTACTTCTGCCGCTCAGCAATGAACTCAACTTCAAATTGACCTAAGATAGGTCGATTCAACCACTCAACGTACTAACCCTGCCGTTGCTTATGCTTGGGGTTAGAACAAATCACCATAACTCGGCCGCGGCGACGGATGACGCGACACTTCTCACAGATTTTCTTGACGGATGCTCGGACTTTCATGCCCCGAAATGTCCCAAATTTGACTACTGACTACAAACCCAATATGTTATCAACTTTTTAGATAAAATGTCAAGGAAAAGTCTTAGATTAAATACCTCGCCTGTGGGCAGGCGATCGCGCTAAACGCCATCAAAAGCTATTCACACTTGAATGCAGTGCCTCTCCTACTTCTTATTTCGGAGGCGATAGGTAATTCGCCCTTTGGTCAGGTCGTAGGGTGTTAGCTCGACCTTGACGCGATCGCCCGGCAAAATTTTGATGTAATTTCGGCGAATCTTGCCCGAAATATGTGCCAAGACGTTAAATCCGTTGTCTAAGTCCACGCGAAACATGGCGTTGGGCAACGAATCCGTTACCGTTCCTTCCATTTCAATCAGATCCTGTTTAGACAATGCATCCTCCTAAACTACAAGCGATTCAAGCCAGTGACTCAGACCAGTGATCCAGACCCCATAGCGCTTTGAGCGTGCTAATTTGCAGCCTAGAGCGATCCTGCCTCTCTGATGTTCCAAACGGGTATTCCAGACATATCCATCACAAAGGGCCTTGAAGCAAACCGCTTCCATACCCCAGGGAACCGTTGAGTACCCTAAACACCTAAAAAATGCGCCATCTATTAGATTAACAAATACTCCAAGAACCTGCGTGTGTCGGTATCCGCGGCACGACCAATGAGCTTGGAACGGTCTGTCCAAACGTGTTTTTTCAAGCCAAGCTAAGCTGCCTAGCTGCTAATCAACTGGCGTAGCGCCGCCCCCACATGCTCAATGGATTGATTGCCATCGATTGAAACAAGCTGCTGGCGATCGCGATAAAAGTCAATCAGCGGCGCAGTTTGATTGCGGTATACCGCCAGACGAGTACGAATCACTTCCTCGTTATCGTCTGTCCGCCCTCGGCCCAAGAGGCGGGCCACCAAAACCTCATCGGGCACTTCCAAATTGACGACACAATCGCAGGACTGTTCAATTTCTGCCAATAGTTCATCAAGAAACTTGGCCTGCTCAACATTACGAGGAAAGCCGTCCAAAATCCAGCCTTCTTGGGCATCTGGCTGGCTGAGGCGATCGCGCACCAAGTCCAGAATCAAAGCATCCGGCACCAACTCCCCGCGATCCATGTAGGACTGAGCCTTTTGCCCAAGCTCGGTTCCGCCTGCCACAGCAGCCCGCAAAATATCTCCTGTAGAAACATGAGGAATCGAAGCGCTAGCCGCTAGTTCGGCCGCCTGAGTTCCTTTGCCGGCTCCAGGGGGTCCTAAAAATATCAGTCGTGCCACTATTGCTTCACCATCCCTTCATAGCGCTGCGAAATTACATAGGTCTGAATCTGCTTTGCCGTGTCAATTGCGACACCCACCAGAATTAGCAGTGACGTAGCACCCAAGCCCTGAAAGGTCGTCACGCGGGTCGCGCCTTCAACGGCAGCCGGAACAATCGCAACCAATCCCAGAAAAATCGCACCCAAAAAGGTCAGTCGGTTCAGCACCCGTTCAATATAATCACTCGTTGCCTTACCAGGACGAATCCCCGGCACGCTTGCACCCATCTTCTTAAGATTCTGGGACATGTCCACTGGATTAACCACCAGCGATGCATAGAAGTAGCTGAAGAACAAGATCAGCAGCAGCAGCACCAGCACGTAGACCCAAGTGCCTGGCCGTAGGTAAGACAGCACCCGCGTCACCATCTCGTTATCCCCAAAAAACTGCGAGAGGTAGATCGGGAGAGACAGAACCGCCGTAGCAAAAATAATCGGCATCACGCCGCCCTGATTGAGGCGCAGCGGCAGATAGCTGCTCTTTTCAAGGTAGAGTTTGCGCCCAACCTGGCGACGGGCAGAGATGATGGGAATACGCCGGGTTCCCTCTTGAACAAAAACGATGCCGACGATCATTGCCAGGAACACCAGGAGCAGAATGATCACGCCGCTAACCACGCTGCGATCGCCACTCTGGGCAAGGTCGATGGTTTGTCCGAGCGATCGCGGCAAAGTTGAGACAATGCTGACGAAAATTAGCAGCGACGCACCATTGCCCACACCCCGCTCCGTGATCAGCTCACCTACCCACATCACAAACATCGAGCCAGCCGTCAGAGCCAGCACCATTTGTGCAATGAACAGCGGCCCAGGCGACTCAGCAAACTGGTTCACAAAAATCGCTAGACCCAGGCTTTGAATAATGCCCCAACCCAGTGCAACGTAGCGCGTAATTTGAGCAATCTTGCGGCGGCCCGCTTCTCCCTCTTCCTTTTGCAGCTTCTCAAGACTGGGGAGCGCAGCCGTCAGCAGTTGCAGAATAATAGACGCATTAATATAAGGCAAAATACCCAGTGCAAAAATACCCAGCGTCGAGAGTCCTCGACCCGTAAACACATCTAAAAAGCCAATGATGGCCGATAAAGCGCCGGTCTCTGTGGCCGCCTGAAAGGCCTGTCGATTAATGCCAGGGATCGGGATAAAGACACCCAGCCGTACCAGAATCAACATTCCCAAAGTCAGCAAAAGTCGTCCTCGCAGTCCGGCTGCTTGGGCCATCTGCAAGAAAGTTTCCTGCGCCGTGGGTGTCTTATCGCGCACCATAGTCTCAGTACCTCTCCCTCTATAAAACTAAGCAGAGCAGGAGAGCCAACCACTCACCGCTCTGCCTTGCCGCAAAGTCGCTCCATATCTTAATCTAGCAGGTTGAAGCTTCCGCCTGCGCTCTCAATCTTGCGCTTTGCCGATTCAGTAAAGGCCGCAGCCGTCACTTGAAGCGCAACACTCAGTTCACCGTCGCCCAAAATCTTCAACGGGCCATCGTTTTGCGTCACAATTCCCAATTCCATCAGCGAGTCGAGGCTGACCTCTGTGCCCTTGGGCAGTTCAGCCAAGTCTCCTACGTTCACGATGGTGTAGGAAATCCGGTTGATCAGCGGGAAATGCTTCAGCTTCGGAATCCGGCGATAGAGAGGCAACTGCCCACCCTCAAAGCCCGGCCGGGTGCTGCGTCCAGAGCGCGACTTTTGTCCCCGCATTCCGAAGCCGCCGCTTGCACCCTGCCCGGCGGAAATGCCCCGGCCAACCCGGCGACGACGCTTCTGAGAACCCGGTTTTGGAAATGTGTCTGAAAGTCTCATAGTTCGTCAGGAATAGAGTTTTTCAATGGGAACATCGCGTTCTTCTGCTACCTCAGAGAAGGTGCGGAGGGCAGAAAGTGCATTTGCAGCGGCCCTGGCGTTATTGAGCGGGTTACCCGAACCCAACTGCTTCGCCAGAACGTTCTTCACACCCGCCAGTTCCAGCACGGTACGCACGGAACCACCTGCAATTACACCAGTTCCCGGAGCGGCGGGACGAATCATCACCTTCGCGCCGCCGCCTGCGCCATTGGTTGGGTGAGGAATGGAGTCAGACTTAGTCAGGGGAACCTCGACCAAGTGCTTCTTGCCGTCGGCAACGCCTTTCTTCACTGCACCAATTACGTCAGCGGCCTTGCCAACGCCGACCCCAACCTGGCCCCGTTCGTTGCCAACGATCACGATCGCCCGGAAGCTAAGCTTCTTACCCCCCTTAACCACTTTGGTAACGCGGCGGATTTGAACGACACGCTCCTGCCATTCAGTTTCTTTTTCTTTGACGCGACTTGTCTTGGTTTTCTTCGCCATAGCTTGCTTGTCCTGGATAGTGTGCTTGTCCTAGAGATGAATCTGAAAGGCTAGAAGCTTAGACCACCTTCACGAGCGGCATCTGCCAAAGCCTTGACGCGGCCGTGATACAGCTTGCCGCCCCGGTCAAACACGACTTGCGTAATCCCCTTTTCGAGCGATCGCGCTGCAATCAGCTTACCGACTTCTACAGACGCATCGCAGTTCGCACCTGAAGTGAGCTTTTCGCGCAGCGCAGGCTCCAGAGTCGATGCAGCAGCAAGCGTTCGATGCTGCGTGTCATCAATGACCTGGGCATAGATATGCTGATTAGAGCGAAATATAGCCAGACGAGGACGTTCAGAAGTGCCAGAAACTGTCTGGCGGATGCGGACGTGACGACGCTGAGTCGCTTCCTTACGAGTCAGTTTCATAGGTTATTTCTTCCCTGCCTTACCGGCCTTACGTCTGACAACCTCGCCAGCATAGCGAATGCCCTTGCCCTTGTAGGGTTCTGGCGGACGAACTGCGCGAACCTGAGCCGCAATATTACCGACAATTTCCTTATCAATTCCGCTGACTAGAATGTTGGTGTTGTTCTCAACGGCAAATTGAACTCCGTCAGGTGGCTCGATCAAAACTGGATGGCTATAGCCTACAATCAGGTTCAAGCTTCGCCCCTGAATCTGAGCCCGATAACCCACCCCCTGGATTTCAAGCTTGCGCTGAAATCCCTGAGACACGCCCTCCACCATATTGGCAACCAGCGTTCGGCACAAGCCGTGGCGCTGACGGGCAGCGCGGGACTCGTTGCGACGATTCACCGTCAACGTATCGCCCTCCTGCAGAACCTCAACCTCTGGCGGAAGCGTGCGCGAGAGTTCTCCCTTGGGGCCTTTGACAACCAGGGTTTGACCGTCAAGGGTAACGGTCACCTTCTGAGGGACACTAATAGGACGTTTTCCAATGCGAGACATGACAAGTCACTCCTGGACGATCTTGCTGGCTTTCAAGCGATGCGCTTACGACACAAGCGCCACCAGGCAAACACAAAGCAAACACAAATAAAATGAGAGGCTAGATTTAGCTTTGACCCAAGCAGCCATCCGCTCAGACAAAGCTAGATCGAGAAAAATCCTTACCAGACGTAGCAGAGAACTTCCCCTCCCACACCCTGACGACGGGCATCCCGATCCGTCATGATGCCGCTAGAGGTTGAAACAATGGCAATTCCAATGCCACCCAACACGCGAGGCAGATCGCGGCAGTTTGAGTAAACTCGCAGTCCAGGTTTGCTGACCCGCTGTAGCGCATTGATAATTGGACGGCGGCCTTTGCCCTTATATTTCAGAGCAATTACCAGTCGCTTCTGCGCTCCTTCGCCTGTCTCAGAAAACTCGCTGATGAATCCTTCTTCCAAGAGTACACGAGCAATGTTGCGCGTCATCTTGGTAGACGGGACTTCGGTCGTTTGATGCCGGGCGAGATTCGCGTTGCGAATGCGGGTCAGCATGTCTGCAATTGTGTCGTTAGACGCCATAATTTCCTCTTTGTCAGCCTGCCTCAGTTATCGCGAAAGGGCATTCCCAGTTCCTTTAACAGGGCGCGTCCCTCTTCATCTGTGGTTGCCGTGGTGATGATCGAAATGTCCATGCCCCGAATTTGATCAATGTTGTCGTACTCAATTTCGGGGAAAATGAGTTGTTCACGAAGCCCCAGAGTATAGTTACCACGACCATCAAAGCTCTTGGGGCTGATGCCGCGAAAATCTCGAATCCGAGGCAGCACCAGGTTTATAAGGCGATCCAGAAAGGCATACATGCGCTCCGAGCGCAGGGTGACCATGATGCCCACTGGCATTCCTTTACGAATCTTGAAACCGGCGATCGCCTTCTTAGCCCTCGTCACCACTGGCTTTTGTCCAGTGATCACCGCAATCTCTGCCAGGGAAGCCTCCAGCGCTTTTGCATTCTGAGCCGCTTCGCCCATCCCCCGGTTCACGGTCACCTTGACCACCTTGGGAACCTGATGAACGTTTTCGTAGTTAAACTGCTCAACCAGCTTCGGAACTACGGTCTCCTGATAGTAGGTTTTTAACCTGGGACTTGCCATAACACTCTCCTGATATATTCCTGGGCTTGGTCAGGAATGAAACATGAAACGTGAATCTGAAACGCTAGTCGATGATCTCACCGGTCTTCTTCAGCATTCTGACTTTTCGGCCATCCGCATTGAAGGTATAAGAAATTCGGCTCGCAACCTTCTGCTTGGTGGAGTAAGGAAGGACATTGGAGCTATGAATCGGAGCCTCAAAGGTCTGAATCTGACCAGACTCCCCTTCTTGCTGAGGCTTAACATGCTTCGTCCGCACGTTAACGCCTTTGACCACCACCTTGCTGGTTTCAGGATAGACACGCAAGATCTCGCCGACTTTGCCCTTATCGCTTCCTGAAATAACCTGGACGGTGTCGCCCTTCTTCACATGCATTTTGTAGCGCAGCTTGCCCATCACAGCACCTCCGGAGCCAGCGAGACAATCTTAGTAAAGTTCTTATCGCGCAACTCCCGCGCAACCGGGCCAAACACGCGAGTTCCTCTGGGGTTGCCATCGTTGTTGATGATCACGGCGGCATTGTCGTCAAACCGGATGCTCATGCCGCTGTCTCGCCGCAGACCCTTCTTGGTTCGCACAACCACTGCCCGTACCACATCAGACTTCTTGACCGCCATATTCGGAATGGCATCCTTAACCACAGCGATGATCACATCTCCCACACCGGCATAGCGACGGTTGCCACCCAACACTCGAATGCACATCAGCTTGCGAGCACCGCTGTTGTCCGCCACGTTGAGATAAGTTTCCTGTTGAATCATGGTGTCTCTCCTCCGGGGTGGACTAGCTCTCTGAAGTCTGATTTAGGATGTCCACGACGGTCCAACGCTTTGTGCGGCTGAGCGGACGAGTTTCTTGAATCCGAACGCGATCGCCCGTTTTGCACTTGTTTTCTTCGTCGTGAACCTTATAGCGCTTCGTTCGCACCATAATTTTGCGATACTTCGGGTGAGGGGCACGGTTCTCCACCGCGACGACGACCGTCTTTTCCATCTTGTCGCTCACCACGACTCCAACTCGCTCTTTGACTGCCATTGCCCCTTACTCCTTCTCTGCATCCGCTTGTGCAGTTGCCAATTGCCGCTCCCGCTCTACGGTCATCAGTTGCGCTAGCCGATGGCGGACATGTCCAAACTGATGCGTCTTATCCAGTTGCCGCGTCGCCTTTTGGAAGCGCAAGTCAAATAACTGCTTCTTGGCGGCTACAATTTGCTCACTGAGTTCTTGATCGCTGAGATCACGAATCTCTGAAATCTTAGGCAGAGCCATCTCTACGACTCCTCCACTGCTTGCTCTTGTTGTTCCTTAACAATGAACTTGGTCTTGATTGGAAGCTTGTACTGCGCCAGTCGCATCGCCTCACGGGCAGTCTCTTCCGGCACTCCAGCAATCTCAAACAAGATTCGACCCGGCTTTACCACTGCCACCCAAAACTCAGGGTTGCCCTTACCCGAACCCATCCGGGTTTCCGCCGGACGCATGGTAACCGGCTTATCCGGGAAAATACGAATCCAGATCTTGCCACCCCGACGGATGTATCGAGTCATGGCTCGACGGCTAGCCTCAATCTGACGGGAGGTAATCCAGGACGGCTCCATTGCCTGAAGCCCAAAATCACCAAAATCAATATTGTTGCCGCGAGTTGCCCGCCCTTTCATGCGGCCGCGCTGCTGCTTGCGGAATTTAGTTCGTCTTGGACTTAACATGGCTCACTACCTTGAAATTGAAGCTAGGGTCAGGGTGGGGATGGAAGCACTGGTCTGATTCAGCTTTCGCCCTTCAGCCCGCCTTCCCTATCCTTCGTTAGAACGATCCTCAAACTGGCGGCGGCGCTGCTGACGGCGACGGGGCGGCACATTAGGAGCGGCTTCTTGCGTCACTCGTTCCTGCCCAGGAATAATCTCACCTTTGAACACCCACACCTTAATCCCCAAAATGCCGTAGATCGTCTGGGCAGTGGTGTAGGCATAGTCAATATCTGCCCGCAGCGTGTGGAGCGGCACCTTGCCTTCGCGAGTGTATTCCGTACGGGCAATTTCTGCGCCGTTTAGGCGACCACTCACCTGGATTTTGATGCCCTGCACCCCTGATTTCTGAGCGCGGGTAATCGCCTGACGCACAACCCGACGGAACGAAACCCGCTTTTCGAGCTGCTGCTGCACGTATTCAGCAATCAGCGCAGCATCAGCATCCACACGAGCGACCTCAACCACGTTGATCCGAATCTGGCGGCTGGTGTCTCCCAACTCTTTTTGAAGACCCTCGCGCAGCTTTTCGATCCCCGCGCCGCCACGACCCACAACCACGCCAGGGCGGGCCGTCAAAACTTGGAGGTCGATCTGGTCGGCCTTGCGCTCAATGCGAACCTGAGAGATACCTGCACTGCTCAACTCTTTGGCAACATACTTGCGGATTTTGTAGTCCTCTTGCAGCAGCTTGGGATAGCGGCTGGAGTCAGCAAACCAGAGAGAGCGATGCTCCTGGGTGATGCCGAGGCGGAAACCAACTGGATGAATCTTCTGTCCCACAATGCGTCCTCAGAAAAGGCAAGAATTTGAGTGAAGGGTATAAAACAAGGGGCGATCGCCATTCAACACGCTCAAACAGGGTCGTAACTCAGTCTTCAGCACCCGGCGCAACCGCAATCGTGATGTGACAAGTCGGCTTGCGAATTTGATAGGCCCGACCCTGAGCGCGGGGGCGAAACCGCTTCAGCACGGGGCCCTGATCAGCATAGGCAGTCGTCACCACCAGTTCAGCAGGGGCATAGCCCTCGTTATGCTCAGCATTGGCAACGGCAGACCGCAGCACCTTAAGCACCGGATCGCAGGCGCGGTAGGGCATAAATTCCAGGATAATCAGTGCCTCTCGGTAAGAACGCCCCCGGATCTGATCCAGAACCCGACGCACCTTATGGGGCGACATGCGGATATAACGGGCAACAGCTTTTACTTCGTCTGCGGTCGTAACTGCCATGATGATTTCCTCTCAAGTGTCTTGCAGCAAGCTTTTAGAGTTTGAGCAACAGCAAGCACTAAATCCAAGTATCTGTGAACTACTGCGAACGTCCTGAAATAAACCTGACTCAACCTAACGACGAGACTTCTTGTCGCTCTTGGCATGTCCCCGGAAGGTACGAGTCGGCGCAAACTCACCCAACTTGTGTCCCACCATTTGCTCCGTTACATAAACCGGAACATGCTGACGACCGTTATGAACGGCAATCGTATGTCCAATCATCTGAGGCAGAATCGTTGAGGCACGAGACCAGGTTTTGATTACCTGCTTATCGCCCTTCACATTCAACGCTTCAACCTTTTTTAGAAGATGATCGGCCACAAAAGGACCTTTTTTGAGTGAGCGAGACATAACCGACTTACCTCTACCAATTGACCAAACGTGTGATAGTCAACGAACCATAAACCCTGTAAAAAGACTCGGAACCTTAAGACTCGCGACCTCCACGACCGCGCTTGGACGTGCGGCGGCGGCGACGAACAATCAACGCATTACTTGCCTTTTTCTTCTTCCGAGTCTTCATGCCTAAGGCTGGCTTGCCCCAGGGAGTCACAGGGCCAGAACGACCGATCGGCGCACGTCCTTCACCGCCGCCGTGGGGGTGATCGACTGGGTTCATGACGCTGCCGCGAACTTCCGGACGACGGCCCAGCCAACGCTTGCGCCCTGCCTTGCCCAGGCTAATGTTGCGAGACTCGGCATTACCCACTGCACCAATCGTGGCGTAGCACTCGCGGCGAATCATCCGCACCTCTGTGGACGGCAGGCGGAGTGTCACAAAGTCACCCTCTTTCGCTACAATTTGCGCCGAAGCGCCTGCTGCGCGAACAATCTGTCCACCCTTGCCAGGGACTAATTCCACATTGTGAACCGTCGTACCCAGCGGCATACTGCCCAGTGGTAAAGCGTTTCCGACCTCAAAAGGAGAGTCCTCACCCGCGATCACAGTTGTACCGACCGTCAAGCCAGCAGGACAAAGGATGTAGCGCTTCTCGCCATCCTGATAATAAAGAAGCGCAATCCGGGCGTTGCGGTTGGGATCGTACTCGATTGCTGCCACTTTGGCGGGAATGTTTCGCTTGTCGCGGCGGAAGTCAATTACCCGATATAGTCGCTTGTGCCCGCCACCCCGGTGGCGACAGGTGATTACGCCCCGATTGTTGCGTCCCTTGGGACGATGCACCGAGCGAGTCAGGGACTTTTCTGGTTCACTACGAGTGATCTCAGCAAAGTCAGCAACGGAGCGCTCTCGCGTGCCAGGTGTATAAGGTCGGTATGTACGAATGCCCATGGCTTCAATCTCTCAAGGGGATGGCTTTCAGACGTTACACTTCGGGGAACAGGACGATGGAATCACCTGTTGCCAGGGTCACAACTGCCCGCTTGTATTGGGGCTTGTGTCCAGCAAATCGACCGACTCGACGATGCTTCTTCGGGGGCTTGCTGGTGTTCACACCAACCACCTTCACTTCAAACAAAGATTCAATAGCGGCCTTGATCTGCGGCTTTGTTGCGCTGGGAACCACTTCAAAGACGTACTTGTTTTCCTCAAGAAGCTGAGTTGCCTTTTCAGTCACTAGGGGACGGCGAATCAGATCTGCCAGGTTGCGCGAATCAAACTTAGTCACCGTATACCTCCTGCACTTTTTCTAGGGCAGACGCAGTTGCCACGATCTTGTCAGCCGCCAGCAGATCAAAGATGTTGAGATTGCCAGCAGAAATTAGCTTGATGGAGCTGATGTTTCGAGCCGACAGATAAACCATCTCGTCTCGCTCAGAAACAATTAGGAGAGTCGTTTCGTTTTCCCCTACGCCCCAGCGAGTCAACGCCTGCGCCAGTTCCTTGGTTTTGGGACGGGGCAACTCATTTGCGAAATCTTGAACCACAATCAGGTCTTCAGCACGGCTTTGCAGCGCGGTTCTGAGCGCCAAGCGCCGCTCCTTGCGGTTCATCTTAACGGAGTAGTCTCTGGGCTTGGGGCCAAAGATAACGCCGCCGCCACGCCATAGGGGAGAGCGAATCGAACCCGCACGGGCGCGACCTGTGCCCTTTTGCCGCCAAGGCTTGCGTCCACCACCTCTAACCTCAGAACGAGTCTTGGTAGAGGCAGTGCCCTGTCGAGCATTGTTCAACTGGCGCACCAAGGCCCGATGAACGATATGGGGCGCATTGTCTTCGTTAGCGACGCGCAGATCTAGCGAGGCGGTGCCAGCGCTTTCACCCTGCCAATTTTTAACTACACACTCAACCATGGGTCTGTTTCTCCTCGTCGGGGTGCTGGCTCACTGCTCCAATCACCAAAATCGCAAAATCTAAACGCTCAGCAAATTCTTAGTTTGCTTTTCCGACCTGCTTGGCAGGAACAATATTGACCAAGGCACCGGGCTTTCCAGGGATTGCCCCCTTGATCAGGAGCAAGTTGCGATCGCCATCCACCCGCACAATTGTCAGCTTCTTGATCGTGGTTCTCGTGCCACCCAGACGACCTGCCATGCGCTTGCCAGGATAAACCCGACCCGGCGTAGTGCCCGCGCCCGTAGAACCGGGAAGACGGTGGTTCTTGGAACCGTGAGCCATCGGCCCCCGCTTGAAGTTGTGGCGCTTTTGGTAGCCCGCAAAGCCGCGTCCGATGCTCGTTCCAATTACGTCCACCTGTTGCCCTGGCGTAAAGATATCCGCCGTCAATTGCTGCCCTAACTGATAATCAGCAGGGCTGTCGAGCCGATATTCCTTTAAGTGGCGGAGGGGAGACGCTTCAGCTTTTTTGAGGTGTCCGAGTTCAGGCTTGTTCAACGCCTTTTCGGTAACCTCGCCAAAGCCAACCTGGACAGCACTGTAGCCATCCACCTCTGCTGTTTTAATTTGCGTGACTGTGCAGGGGCCAGCCTGGACGACGGTTACAGGAATAGCCTTCCCTGCCTCATCAAAAATCTGGGTCATCCCCAGTTTGGTGCCAAGAATTCCAACAGACACGGTTAATCGTCTCCCTATTTACACGCTGCAAGGGTGCCAGACAAAACTTGCCTTGCAAACTTCATAAGACACCAAGCTGTTTTTGTCGAACACAATCAATCTGCTGTCAGCCCAAAGGCACACAGATTCACAGATGTTCTACAATCTTGCAGACAGACTCACTAGCTCAAATAAATGGCTTCTGCCTGAGTCGCCGGGACTTGAGCAGATAAACCACCCAGTATCCATAAGGGCTTCCGGGCACTATTCCTGCCGGGAAGGCACTCGCAAACACGCACAGCCCGATTTTGGCGACAATTTCAAATTATAAACCAATCAACACAAGCTGTCTAGCAAGTTGCAGACAGAACTTTCAAAGACAATCTGCAAGCTGTGTTAGAGATTTGTGCCTTGTCTAGGATAACGCATAAAATCAGCATCGTGAAAAAATCTTTTACAGGTTTCGCGACCCTTGAAGAAATGAGATGGGCAACAAAGAGATGGGCAAAGTTCAGGGAGTGGAAGCGGCGGGATAGGGACTATGAATATTCGACTCGCTGAAGAATCAGATCTGGCTGAACTGGCGGCGCTGTATCAGCACACCGTCTTGCAGCACGGGCCGCAGCATTACAGCCTGGTTCAAACGCAGACTTGGGCATCCTTTGCCGAAAATCTGGACCTCTTTCGCCACTTTATATTAGACGCGACGACCTATGTGGCGACTGATGAAACCGGAATTGTGGGATTTGCAGGTATCGAGACGAATGGCCACATTCGCTCGACCTATGTGCGGGGCGATCGCCTCCATCAGGGTATCGGGTCTATGCTGCTGCAAGCGCTTTTGGACGACGCAGCCGCGAAACCTGTCACGCGGCTCTATGCAGAAGCCAGCGAGTTTAGCCTGGGGCTGTTTCAGAAATTCGGCTTCCGTCTATACGACACTGAAGCGGTGGATTTTGACGGCGTGGCGTTTACCCGATATTTGGTGGAATATTTGGCGGAAGGGAGCGTAGAGCGATGAGGCAACCAGATGAAACGATTCAAGTTACCATCTTTGACACAACGCTGCGCGACGGTGAACTGGCGCTGACGCAAAAATTTACCCTTGCTCAAAAGCTGCAATTGGCGCTGATGCTGGAGGCAGCGGGTGTAGACGTGATCGAAGTGGGCTATCCGGGCGCGTTTCGCAAAGATAGGGACGACCTGCTGGAGGTGGCAGCCCAGGTCAAGCAGGCAACGATTTGCGGACTTGCCAGCAGTCAGCCGGAAGAAATTGAGGCGGTGGCGGCAGCACTGGAACCCGATCAATGTATTCACGCCGATTCGCGTCCCGTCGGCGGGGGCTGAGTCAGAGGCGATCGCCGCTATTCGGCAGGGGGTGTCTCTAGCCAGACGCTATTGCGAAGAGGTGGAATGGTCTGCGTTTGACGCGACGCGCTGCCCTCTCGACGTGGTGTGTCGCGCGGTGGAAACGGCCATTTGCAGCGGAGCCAGCATCATCACGATTCCC
The DNA here is from genome assembly GCF_015295965.1 of Thermoleptolyngbya sp. M55_K2018_002. Lineage (NCBI taxonomy): Bacteria > Bacillati > Cyanobacteriota > Cyanophyceae > Oculatellales > Oculatellaceae > Thermoleptolyngbya > Thermoleptolyngbya sp. M55_K2018_002. The sequence continues at coordinate 3,347 of NZ_DVEA01000347.1, read as the reverse complement.
GACAGTATGGGAGTGGCAAGGACATCTGAGTTTGTCGCGCTGGTCAAATCTGTGGGCGATCGCGTTCCGAACATTGACCAGGCAACGCTGGCGGTTCACTGTCACAATGACCTGGGGCTGGCGGACGAAAACTCCCTGGCGGCCCTGACGGTCGGCGTGCGCCAGGTGGAATGTTCGGTGAATGGGCTGGGAGCGCGGGCAGGCAACGCCGATCTAGAAGCTATCGTAGCGGCGATCGCCTCCCATCCCAAGTTTCACACCAGGGTTCAAGCGGCTCACCTGCCAGCCTTGTCAGCGCAAGTTGCAGCTTTGGCGCAATCGCGGCCGCCGAAAGCACGATTGGAAGCGTGATTGGAATAGCGATTGGAATAGCGATCTAGGCGCGGATCTCATCCGCGAAGCTAGCCCAGCGCACAAAGTGAAACGGCCCCGCGACGGAACCCCAGATATGCTCGTCTGTTTCGGGATCGCGGCCCCGGTCGAGGCTGATAAAGATTTGGTCGTCGATTTCAAACTCGCTGTCTAGATAGGTTTCCTTGCCACGACGAGTCACCATGCAGCCTTTGCCAGGTTCCACCTTGCCGCGAAAGCTGTGCCCTGTCCATTCCACAATCATGTTGCAGCCTGGTAGTTTTTCTAGGCGATCGCCCGTCAGCTTGCTCAACTGAGTCAGGTCGCGAGATGCACCGTAAAACTCTGTCTCGTCCTTGACGGTGTAGTTTTCAATCTCGATATGGTCGCCTGCGTTCACTAGCTTCAGCACCCGCAGCCGATAGGGATCGTTTAGCGCATAGTCGTAGGCTTGCTCCACAAACAGGCTAATGCCCGACAGCAGTTCCACGGGCAGCGGCCGCATACAGACCCGGATATGGGCAAAAAAGGGCGGGTTCTCGAAGGCTTGCTCTTGGTTGCTAAAGTCGGCAGCCATCCAGCGGGCCAGGGCGGTGAGGTCGGTCGAATGAGTCATGGGCGATCGCATTTTGAAGCATTGCAATTTATTGTAAGGGAACAAGGGGCAGGGATTTAGGACTGGTTCTGTAGCTCTGGCGGTCAGGGAGCAAGGGGTCGGCGCAGCCGCAGAATTCCAGAATTCCGACCGACCAAATTCCGCCTTAGAGTATTGAGTAAATAGAGGATTGAGTAAACGTTAGACAGGATGGGGGTTGGAATGAGTGCGGGGCTTGATTCAACTCAGGTTTCAATTGGCGACCAAGTGACGGCAGCCCGCAGCAGTGTCGTAGTATACGATGCCTCGGAGTGGGGGCGCATTGTGGTGTCGGATGGCGATCGCCTGCGATTTTTGCACAATCAGACGACGAACACCTTCCAGACCCGCCAGCCGGGAGAGGGCTGCGATACCGTGTTTGTCACCTCGACGGGGCGGACAATCGATCTGGCAACAGCCTACGTGCAAGATGATTCCGTGCTGCTGCTGGTGTCGCCTGCCCGCCGCGAGTTTTTGATGGATTGGCTAGATCGGTTTATTTTCTTTGCTGACAAGGTGAAGCTGGCGGACGTGACCGCAGAGACTACCGCACTGATGCTGATTGGTCCAGAGAGCGATCGCCTGATTGAAGCGCTGGGAGCGGGCGATCGCGCGGGACAGCCCTACGGTAGCCATGCCCTCTATCCCATCGCAGGGGCAGAGGTGCGGGTGGCGGTAGGCAGCGGGTTGGGGCTACCAGGCTACACGCTTATGGCTCCAGTCGCAGCAGCAGAGTCTCTCCGAGCAGCGCTACAGGCGGCAGGCGCGACGCAGATAAAAGCGGCTGCCTGGGAGCGACTGCGAATCGAGCAGGGACGACCGATGCCCGACCACGAACTGACGGAAGACTACAACCCGCTAGAAGCAGGACTCTGGCACACCATTTCGCTGAATAAAGGCTGCTATATCGGGCAGGAAACCATCGCCCGCCTGCACACCTATCGCGGGGTCAAGCAGCAATTATGGGGCGTACAATTCAGTGCCGCCGCGCCGCAGGAGACGGTGCTAACCTCCGGCGAAGATAAAGTGGGGCATGTGACTAGCGTGGTAGAAACCGAGTCGGGGGCGCTAGGGCTGGCCTACATCCGCACGAAGGCAATCGAGGCAGGGTTAGGGACAGTGCAAGCGGGCAATGTAGTGGGGACACTGGTTCCGCTGCCTTTCCTCAGCCACGAGTACCCATAGTTCAGCGGACATAGAAAGGTTTGAGGGTATTAGCCAACAGGCCCCCTTTCGTAACACTTAACTGCACCACTTAGCTGCCTAAGAGGAGCTATTCTGCTCCCGGCGCTTGCTTGGGAACCGTAACAGTTGGCAACGCTGCCTGATCCTCGGGTGCATTGGATGCCGCTGCGGCCTCAACCTGGGGCGTGGCCCGTTCCGCCAGCTTGCCAAAATCCTGGAGTCCCTTTACCGAAAATTCGGACTCCGGTTTTTCGACCTTGGTTGCCGGAGCCGCCAGAGCAAGCTGAACGCCGTTAAACAAGTTATTCAGCGCCGCTTGCAGCACCAGGCCCGCATCCAGCGCCACCCAGCCCTGCGGGGTCAGCTCGCGGAACTCGAAGTGGAGGTGCGGCCCGGTGGATAGGCCCGTGCTGCCAACCCGGCCAATCACTTCGCCCTGCTCGACCGTTTGCCCCGCCCGGACGAAGAGTTCCGACATGTGGGCGTAGAGCGTCTGCTCACGACCGTTGTTGTGATTCAGCACAACCGTCAGGCCGTAGCCGCGCAAATAGTCAGCCGTTTCCACGCGCCCCGAAAAGGCAGCCAGCACCGGAGTTCCCGTCGGGGCGGCCAGGTCGGTGCCATAGTGGAAGCGTGCATCTCCCGTGACCGGATGCACCCGCCAGCCAAAGGCTGAGGAAATGGCGGCAGGAATAGACAACGGGAACATCAGGCTGGTGTTGCCATTGCCGCGCAGCGCCAGAGGGCGAATCGTGCGGTTGTAGAAGGATTGCAGCGAGGCAACCGACAGGCTGAGGGCACGACCGCCGCCCGTGGGGGCACTGGCTGCCACAGTTCCAGGGACACTCCCAGGGGCGATCGCCTCTGTGCCCGCAATCGGCTTGCCCGTCTCTGGGTCAATTTGGACAGTTGTGACCCCGCTTGCACCCACACCAGGAGCGCACACGCTGTTGGGTACGCCTGCGCCGGGTTGTAGCACAACCTGGCAGCCCGTAGACCGCTCTGAGAGAACGACGGGCGCTTGTCCACTGCGGGTCGAACCAAGGTCGTATTGCGGCGTGTCGTCGATGTAAACGTTGGTGTAATCCTGCGGGTTGAGGGAGGGCTGGTTCGCCGCAGGCCGGCCCTCGGCGCTAGCGGGCGATTCGCTGCTAGCATCGCTTGTGCCAGTGGCGCG
>NZ_DVEA01000425.1:0-8788 GCF_015295965.1 Thermoleptolyngbya sp. M55_K2018_002 | reverse complement strand
CTATCCCGGCGGGCCGCCCTCTAAGAAAAAGAAAAAGGACAAGAAAAAGAAGGGGTTTGGAACCCTCTAGACTCGGTATCTTTCGCGCAGATTTTTAACTCGCAATGAGAAGGGGGACTCTTCTTGACTTTTTCTAGAAGCTCCCCCTTTTTTGCTTGTGCAGCTACCATTCCAGCGCCCGATGCCTAACGAGTCAGGCGGGTTAGCACCTGATTTGACCGCTCTACGAAGGCCTTCATGCCCTCGGCATCAAACCCCTTCTGGCTCATCAGAGCTAGGTCATAGATGTGCTGGCAGAGCAGCGTTGAGAGGTCATCTGATGCAGCAGATCCGTCCGGCTGGAGGATGGTGTTCTGGCTGCGGGACAGCAAGTTTTGCACCAGCGGATGGGCCGTGTTTACCAGCAGAATGTGTTCCTCTGGGAACGCCATTTCCTGCTGTTGCAGCAGCGCGGTCATTTCCTGGAGGCGGCGCAGGCTTTCGGGCAGCAGCACCATCGCGGGCGGCGCGGCTTCGGCATTGTCGGACTTGAGTGCTTCGGTGCGAATCGTCAGCTTGGGCTTGTTCAGCGCCTTTTCAAACAGTTCTTTAATCTGTTCGCTGCGGGTCTTGTTGGTGGTCGGGTCAACGATGTCGTTTGCCTGGTCTTTGTCGATCAGCGTATCGTCGAGTTCGGAATCGACCCGCGAGAAGCGCACTTCGGGATACTCTCGCTCCAAGAAGCTGACGAAGTGCGAATCGATGAAGGAATCCAGGAACAGCACCTCTAGCCCCTGGCTCTTGTGCAGTTCCACATAGGTCGCTTGGTTTGCCTCATCGTTGCAGTAAAAGACACGGTTAGGATGACGTTCCTTGTTGCGTTCAAGGTAGTCCTTGAGCGTGGTGTAGGTTTTGCCATCGACCGTATTAGACGGAGCGGCAGCACCCGACTCCCACACATCGCCCTCGGCAGTCTGCACTTCTACAGCCGGTTTCTCGGCAGGTGGCTCCTGATAGGTTGTGCGGAAAATCAGGATATCTTCGACCTGCTTTTTGAACTTGTCGTCGTTCATCGAGCCGAATTTGACAAAGGTGCCCAGGTCTTGCCAACTGCGGATGTAGGCTTCGCGGTCGTCGCGGTAAAGTTCCTTGAGGCGATCGCCCACCTTTTTTGCAATGTAGTCTGCAATACGGCGCACCGTGCGATCGTTCTGCAAGAAGCTGCGCGACACGTTCAGCGGAATGTCGGAGCTATCAATCACGCCTCGCAGCGGCATCAGGAATCGGGGAATCACCTCTTCGCAGTTGTCGCTGACAAAGACCTGATTGCAGAACAGCTTGATTTGCCCCTTGGTCACGTCCACATCGGGGCGCAGCTTGGGAAAGTAGAGAATGCCGTTTACGACAAAGGGATAATCGGTATTCAAATGCACCCACAGCAGCGGGTCTTCCTGGAACGGGTAGAGATAGCGATAAAACTCCAGGTAGTCATCCTTGGTCAGCGAACTGGGCGACTCTTTCCAGGGTGCTTTTTGGCGGTTGATTTGCTCGCCGTCTAGGTAGATCGGCACGGGCATAAAGTCGCAATACTTCCGCACCAACTGCTGAATGCGGGCGGTTTCCAGGTATTCCTCTTCTTCGTCCTGCAACGTCAGCGTAATTGTGGTGCCCCGCGTCGTGCGATCGGACTCGGACAACTGAAACTCCGTAGACCCGTCACAATCCCACCGGACGGGCTGAGCGCCATCTTTGTAGGACAGCGTATCGATGCGGACATGCTTCGCCACCATAAAGGACGAATAAAAGCCCAGCCCAAAGTGACCAATAATCTGCTGATCGCCGCTGGCTTTGTACTTTTCGACAAACTCTTCGGCACTAGAAAACGCCACCTGATTGATGTACTTTTTCACTTCGTCGGCGGTCATGCCGATGCCGTTGTCGGACACTGACAGCGTTTTCGCGTCCTTGTCGATTTTGATTTCAATCAGTGGATCGCCCAAATCGCCGGAATATTCGCCGGAGTGCGACACCATTCGCAGCTTTTGGATCGCGTCTACGGCGTTGGATATCAGCTCCCGCAAGAAGATTTCGTGGTCGGAATAGAGCCACTTCTTGATAATCGGGAAGATATTCTCGGTATGAATGGAAATATTGCCCTGTTCCAGAATCGTCGTCATAGGTCTTGGAAGAGAGGGGAAAGGTTAATGGAATGGAGGCAGCGGAAGGATGAATTTCGGTGCAATCCTTCGAGCAGGTCATCAATCCTGCGATCGCCTCTTAATTTTAGTCGGCCGGGGTTTCGGTTGCGCGAGTTCGGATTTCCCTACCAGCGCGAATTTGCAGCCCCATCCGGCCCCATCAAACCTCCAGCGCGTGAAACTGCTGCGGCTCCCAGCAGAATTCCGCCCGCACTTCGCCCTGTTCGATTTCCACCTGCTCGGCTGCCAGCCGTTCCGCTTGGTCGGGCAAATGCTGAGTCAGCAACCGTCCGCCTGCACCCACGACGCGATGCACAGGCAATCCTGCATCTGCCTTTTTCAACAGCACGGGAATGGCGCGATAGTGGCTGGCCGTTAGCCCCAGCGCCACCAGCAATTCCGTCGTCCGCACTACACGCCCCGGCGGAATCCGCGCCACAAACTCGTGCAGTTTGCCCCGTGTGTCGTTGGGCACGGCGGGAAAGGTCTGCGGCAACACAACGGCGCGATCGCCCACCCGCACCGCCCCATCCCGAATCACCATCGCCAGCATTCCCCGCTGTCCATTAATCCGCTTTGCCAGCCCCGGCTGGAGCGTGTTTAGATAGGCGCAGGGTTCGCAGTCGCCCATGATCCGCACCTGCGCCGCCTCGCCAAGCTGCAACACCTGACCCGATACCAGTGCTTCCACCACGCCGTCTAGCAGGATGTTTTCTCGCAAGTCGCCCGGACGCAGCCCGTGTTCTATCAGCACCGGAGCGCTGGCCAGCAACACCTGTCGGGGACTGCCCGCCCGCGCATGGGAATCGCCGTCAATGCCCAGCCCCCGCCGCAACCAGAGGCGATCGCACGGCGTGGGCGGTTCGCCGGACGCGGTTTTGGTAAACAGGTGGAGAATCTGCAAAGTCGAACGCCAAAAAGAGAGGGCAAAATCGAGGACTCTGGGAATTTCAAGATTTTACGTCTTTGTGAAAAGGCTGCGTGAAAAGGCTGCCAGAGCAATTTTCTATAGCTTGCTTGCCTGCCCCCCAAACGCCGACTACGTTACGATATAAAACAACTCGCCGTGCATCAGTTTTTTTACCTCGTCATCCGGAGCCATCATGGGACTGCTTGACCGAATCTGGCGCGTGATTCGAGCCAACCTGAACAGCCTGATCAGCCAGGCCGAAGATCCAGAGAAAATTCTGGAACAGACCGTCATAGATATGCAAGAAGACCTGATCCGGCTGAGGCAGGCGGTGGCCCAGGCGATCGCCACCCAAAAGCGCACCGAGCGGCAGCAGGCCCAGGCAGAGGCCCAGTCCCGCGAGTGGTATCAGCGGGCGCAACTGGCGCTGCAAAAGGGCGAAGAAGTCTTGGCACGGGAAGCACTCACCCGCCGCAAGACCTATCAAGACACCGCCGATGCGCTGAAGGGGCAAATCGAGCAGCAGGCTGGCATCGTCGCCCAGATGAAGAAAAACATGATCATGCTGGAAAGCAAGCTGGCGGAGGCAAAGACGAAGAAAGATCTCTACATCGCCCGCGCCCGTTCTGCCAAGGCTTCTGAGCGGCTGAACGAAATGATTGGCAAGTATAACCCTGAGGGGGCACTGGCTGCCTTCGAGCGAATGGAGCAAAAGGTGCTGGATCTGGAAGCACGGTCGGAGGCGATCGCCGAACTGAATGCCGACAAGCTCGAAGAACGCTTTGCCCAGATCGAAAGCGGCGGCGACATCGACAGCGAACTGGCCGCGATGAAGGCAGAACTAATCGGGAAGCCCGCCCATGAGCTAGCGTCCGGTGAGTCCGCCAGATCACTGCCCGAAGCCGACGACCTGGCCCGCCTGCGATCGCAGCTTGAAGAGAGCTAGCCGATCGCCACTTTGCGTTTGCATCAGCCGCTATACCTCTTCGCCTGCGTGGTACGAACTCCGCACCAGTGGGCCCGACCGCACATGGCTAAAGCCCATCTCGCGGGCGATCGCCCCTAGCCGCTCAAACGCTTCGGGAGTCCAATACCGCTGCACGGGCAGATGGTCGAGCGACGGCTGCATGTATTGACCCAGCGTGAGGCGATCGCAGCCCACAGCGCGTAGATCCCGCAGGGTTTCCAGCACCTCTGCCTCGGTTTCGCCATGCCCCAGCATCAGCCCCGACTTGGTGGGAATCTGGGGGTTCAAGACCTTGACCTGCTGCAACACAAAGAGCGATCGCTCATACTTTGCGCCTCGCCGCACGGGCCCTTGCAGCCGCCGCACCGTTTCCACATTGTGGTTGTAGCAGGCGGGTTGGGCATTCACCACGGTCTGGATGCGCTCGATCTGGGCGGCTTCGCCCCCAGGGCCACCCCAAAAATCTGGAGTCAGCACCTCGATCTGGGTATCGGGGTTTCGCAGCCGAATCGCCGCCATCGTCTCGGCAAACCCGCCTGCGCCGCCGTCGGGCAGGTCGTCCCGCGCCACCGAAGTCAGCACCACATAGCGCAAGCCCAAAAGCTGCACCGCTTCCGCCACTTTTTGCGGCTCTTCGGGATCGAGCGGCATTGGGGCGTGCCCCTTATCCACCTGGCAAAAGGCGCAACTGCGCGTGCAGGTCGGCCCCATCAGCAAAAACGTCGCGGTCTTCTGGCTATAGCACTCGCCCCGATTAGGACAGCGCCCCTCTTCGCAAATCGTGTGGATCTGCCGCTTTTTGATGATTTGCTGAACCGTAGACAGGTCGCGGGCGTTGCCAATCGGCCGCCGCAGCCAGTCGGGCAGGCTGGGTCGAGGGGTGGCCGCAGGGGTCGCCCGTTCAGGTTGTGGCAGAGAAAATTCCTGCGTAAATTCTGGAGGCAACTGTTCTACAGGTTGGCTCATGGGGGCACAATAACGAAGGAGAGGGGGCGATCGCCCTTCCCTCGATTCTAGAGGGATTTCTAGAAGAACTCGCCGCAGACGCGAGCTGAGTTGAGGAAACCCAGTTTCGGGGCAACGCGCAGGGAGGATGACGGTTTCGGGCGAATCTTGACGGGCGATCGCGCGATCTGAAGCATGAACCGCTAAACTGAGTCGTATTAGTATTGGGTATTGGTATTGGGTATTAGTATCAAAAAGTCAGTCTCAAAAAATTGCATCCGTTATTCTGAAGCAAGCGCGTTTTTAATACGCAGCTCTTCCTAGTCTCCGCCTGCTCCCCGCTTTATTTAGAATTCTAGATTCGCTGCTTTTCCCGCTCGCTACTACCTTCCAGTCACTACCGCAGGAGTCCACCGTGGCAAGTCACAAAATCCTGGTTATCGACGACAGCCGAGTCATCCGCAACATGGTGCGCGACATGCTGCCCAAGGGAAATTTTGAGGTGTTGGAAGCCAAGGATGGGGTGGAGGGCATCAACCTAATTCACCAAGAGCATCCCAACCTGATCATGCTAGACTTCCTGCTGCCCCGCATGAGCGGCTGGGAAGTGTTTCAGGAAATTCAGGCAAAACCCGAACTGCGTGCGCCGCTGGTGCTGATGTCGGGTCGCCGCGAAGAGGTGACGGAAAAGCTTCCGGAGCCGTTCGAGTATTTCGAGTTCATCGAAAAGCCCTTTGAGCAAAAGGATCTGGTCGAAGCGATCAAATCCGCCATGGCCAAGTTCAAGAAATGGCCCCAGCCCGTGGGCGTGGGCGCGGCTGCGGCAGCCCCAGCAAGCAACGCCTCCAGCAGCACAGAGGTAGCCGCGCTGAACCAGAAGATTGACAAAATGCAGGCCGAAATCGACACGCTCAAGAAGCAGATGGCCCAGTTGCTTACGTTTATCAAGCAAAAGCTGAAGTAACGGCTCGAAGCTTTGCGGGGCGCTGCATTGCGGCCGCGCTGAATCGCCCCACAAGCTAATTGCCCCACAAGCTAATTGCCCAGCAGCTAATCGCCCAACAAGGTGTCGTGCGATCGCCCTGACAACACAAACCCAGGCGCAAGAGCAATATCTCACGCCTGGGCTTAATTTTGAAACTTTGATTGAAACCCTAAAGTCCCGAAGGAGAGTGAGGCTCTAAAACTGCCAGAAAGTCGCCCAGCGGTTCAAACTGACCGCTTCATTCTCACAGTTTCATGCTCATCAGCTTCATTACATCTTGTTCAAGTCAATGCCCGCAGCCTTTGCCATTGCGTCAATCCCCTTCTTTTCGAGGGTCTTGATCGCCTTGGTAGACAGGCGCAGCGTCACAAACCGCTTGCCCTGCGGCCACCAAACTCGCTTTTCTTGCAGGTTCACCTGTTGCAGCTTTTTCGTGCGACGATGCGAGTGGGAAACGGCGTAGCCATTGTTGGCCTTCTTGCCCGTGAGTTCACAAGTGCGGCTCATAGCGGTTTTCTCAAGTCATTAATTGGCACAAGCAATCATTATACAGTGTTTCTGAAGCCATTGAGGAGGTAGCAGGGGTCAAAAAAACTCTGTCTCTTGAGAACAGCGCGAACGGCAATCCTACGCCGCCACAGAGGGAGTTTCCGGAGAGGAGGCTGGGGAAATCAGAAGGCGATCGCCCGGTTTGGGTTCCAGCACTTCCGTCGCCAAGCCCGCCTGCGCCAGCAGCGCTCGACACTCTGTTGGACTACCCTCCCCCTTCAGCAGCGACGGCAGCAGCCCAGCATAGTCCACCGCCTGGCCCGCCCCCGTCGGCAGCAGGTATCGCAGTTGGAGCGATCGCGCCAAATCCACCGCGCTCTCCTGGCCTTGGATAATCGCGCCCACCAGCGGCAGTTTCACCGTCATCAGCGGGGCGATCGCGACATCCACTGGCGCGAGGTCTGCCAGCGCAGGTGCATGAAAGCCGTGTGGCTCGTAGTAGAGCCGCGTCCCCTCGGTTTGCCCCGTCAGCACATAGGCGTTTTCCGTCAAAAACGGGCCAATGGGTGACCCCGGAAACGCTTGAATCGAAACGCCCTTGTGGGTATACGTTTCGTAAATATACGTTTCGCCGTGCGCCAGCGCCGTCACCGAGCCATAGCCCAGCCCCGTCACAAGGCTGACCGCATTCGGCGAACACACCACCGGAATCGCCTTATCCAGCGCCTTCAGCGTCTCCACATGGGCATGATCCTCCAGCCCCTGCGACAGCAGGATTAGATCCACCCCGTCGGGGATGGCGGGCGGCGTGCGATGTGTCACCTTCAATAGCCACTCCTGGTTGCCCACCGTCAGCGGCCCCACCAGCCACGGATCGAGCAAAATCCGCACCTCGTCTAGGTCGATCAGCCAAGAGTTATTGTCTAGCCAGGTGAGATACATGGCAACTGCCCCCACAGAATCCAGATGCTTAATATTTCTACACCTTGGATCTTATCGCTCCCTTGCCGGAGCGGCCGGGTTTTGCCTTCTAAAAAGTGGCGAAGGGGGAAAGAATGCCTTCTATTAGCAGCAGCGGCGAGCTGGCAGAATTCATCCCAAAGCGATTCGCGCTCTGGCGTATCAGTGGGGACGCATTCTCTGGCGCTGCTGGCAAGACCGCCATCTGGCAACACTCGACTGCAAAAAGTGGCCGCTGGCAGTGCTGCTAGCTCAAAGTCCCGTTGAAATGACGGCTAGTGCAGCGGATGAGGTTGTAATGCTATGGGCGAAGTCACGCTAAAGGACACGTAAAAGCCACGCTAAAAGGCACGTAAGAGTTCAATAAATAGAACGCTTTTAGGAATCTAGTCATGAATTCAATGGAGTCAGCTTGCGGCTGGCTTATGGTCTGCTGCGTTTAGAGTCTCGGCTTCAATTAGACTTACCGCTTCTTCAACGCTATCTGTTGACTCTGTCTCCCTCAGGGACTATGTTAGACCGCCTCGACTACGCAAACATAGGGTCTGATGAAGGCGGTAATAACCCCGCAATTTGGCTAAGAGCATGATCTAGAAGATGAATTCGCTCAAATTGAAATTCTGGTTTAGACTGCTCTATGAACTCCTGCCAAGTTAAAAAGACGATATTGTAGCTCGATATATTATCTAACATTTGCTTCACCCCCCGATGGTAGGGTGGATCAGCAATCAACATACCTCTAACTCGATGTGTTTTAAGGTTTCCAGCAAGAAACGCTTGATATATGCCAATTCGAGTAGCGTGATCTGCATCCACACGCACTCCTGGACGCATGATTTCAACCACAAGAAGTTCGTCACCCTTTTGAAAAACCAGATCAGCCTCAAAATTCATCCCACTCCGATTGAGGCGGTCAACTTTCACGCCCAGTTGTTGCAATATAGTTTGCAGTTCACGTCTCTTTGCTAAAGGCTGCCATCCTTTACCAAACAACTCAGAATGGTCATAAAGATGATCTTGAAACCTATTCTCAATTGGTCTACTGACGTTGGCTTGGACTTTGTGTTGTAGCTGCTTCCATCCAAGTTCGTGATGGAGATACTGATGAGACTCGCCTAGACCGCGATACTTGGTGCGGATTACAACTTCTACTTTCATCTTGATTCGCTTTTAATTTCTGGAGATTTTAGCATACACAAGCGTTTCTCAAGTCAATAGTACGCTTAGTCTCCAAACAGTTCGGAATAGCATTATACTCTGTACAGATAATTTTATGTACCGCCCTACCGATAACCTTGCGGTCTAACGGTGAAGTTGTGCGGCGGCAGACAAGCTTGAACTCTCACCGATAACCT
>NZ_DVEA01000110.1:0-1676 GCF_015295965.1 Thermoleptolyngbya sp. M55_K2018_002 | reverse complement strand
CGCAGCCCCACCCCCTGGCTCCGCACTACGGCCTGCCAGCGATCGCCCACTAGGTCGCCCTCCGCCTCGACTCGTCCGCCCGCGACCTCCAGCGTTGTGTTTTGCAGCCGCAGATTCTCACCCGCAATCAGCAGTTCTCCCCGCGCTGGGTAGGTCGCCTCCGCCGCCTGCCATTGAATCGCCGTGCGGAGTGCATTGGACGGCCCCTCTACCTGCGCGGTTGCATTAACCCGTCCCAGCACGATTTCTGGCGGCAGCTTTGCGCCGTAGGTTCGCGCTAGGGCATCGGCGGGCAGATTTCGCGCCTGGACTCGCGCCTGCACGGTCGCCTCCTCGCCCAGCCCCAGCACGCCGCCCCCTGTCACCACGCCACCGCCCGGAAGCTGTGCCACCAGATCCGTCAAATCAACCCGCTCCTTCACCAGCGAAAAGCGGGTACTGAGGCGATCAATGGCAACTTTGTCAATTAGCAGGGGACGACTGCTGCGAACCGTGCCCGCCACAATCGGCCCATCGGGCGGCCCCGTCACCGTTACATCGGCATCAAAGGCCCCAGCTAGGGTAATCGGGGTCGCTACGTCTGCCGTTTCTTCGATCTGGCGAAAATCCACGTTGCGGACGCGAGTGGACAGGTTGTAGCCCTCACGCAGGTCATAGGTTCCTTCTACTTCAACGGGAATCGTGCCGTAGGTGACGCGCCCGTCTTCGATGGTGATCAGCCGATTGCGAAACCGCAGTTGGGCCCCGGCCTGGGTAATGCGCTTGGGCACATCGGCGATCGCCACTGCCACATCGGCAAACCGGGCCGTCCCGTTCAGCCCCGTCACCGTGTCGTCGGCAAACCGAAGCTCCAGGTTGGAAGACAGCCGTCCGTCTTCCAGCGCCACGGGCATCGCCAGCAGCGCCCCCACATCCTGCACGGCAATGCCATCGGACTGCACCACCAAATTCAGCCGAAAATCGGGCACAGTGATCCCTTCGCCCCGCAGCCGCAGTGCCCCACCCCGGCCGGGATTTCCAGTGACATCAAAGCGAATATTTTGCCCCTCCAGCGTCACCCCGCTGGCATCGGTAGCCTCGATGGAGTCCAGGTTTACCTCGCCGTTGACCTGTTGCAGCCGCACCGATAGATCCGAATCAGGCTGCACCCCCGGCTTTTCCGCCTCGATCATCAGTTGCGCCGAGGGAGCCACGGTCACCGTGCCGTCTGCGATCAATAGCTGCCGCAGTTCAACCTTCAGCGGGGGGTCGTCCTCGCTCTCGGCCAGTTCAATGGCGATCCACTTGCCGTCGTCGGTCTGGTCGAGAAAAATGTCGGGGTTTTGCAGGGTCAGCACCAGCCCCAGACGACGCTGGAGCAGATCCAGGAGGTTAAACCGGGCGCGGACTTGCTGCACCGTAGCGCGATCGCCATCGGTCTCCGTCGGCGGCAAAACTGATTCGCCAAACACAATCTCGCCTTGGCCGCGCCAGTTGAGCGCAATGCCTTGCAGCGGGCCCACCTGGACGGGGCGGTTGATCGTCTCACTCAGGGTGGTAGACAGCAGCGGAGCCAGGTCGTTTCGCAAAAAACTTCGCACCCACAGCGTTCCGCCCACGCCGCCTGCCAGTGCGACCAGCCCCAAAATAATCATCACAATCGAAATAACCATCGCCACGATCGGGCGATTGACAAA
>NZ_DVEA01000105.1:0-8897 GCF_015295965.1 Thermoleptolyngbya sp. M55_K2018_002 | reverse complement strand
GGAGATGGCGCGGGCAGAGGCGCTGTTGGAAGAAGCGCGATCGCTGGCAGCGCGAGTGGGCTACGAGTCGGCAGATTTGTACGGCGGGCTGGGGCGCGTGCGGCTGCACACGGGCAGCTATGACGAAGGGCGGGAACTGCTGCAACGGGCCTACGAGATCGCGCAGCAGGAGCAGAATCATTGGCGCGAATGCTGGGTGCTGAGCTATCTAGCCATCACCGAACTGGAAGCGGGAGACCCAGCGGCAGCCCTGGCCTACAGTCAGGCGATCGCCTCCGTTGCTTCGCAGATCCAGGGGCAGGGCAGCGAGTCCGCCATGGCCGATGCTCTCACCGCGCTGGCCCGATATCATTTGCAAGAACCCGATGCAGCGGCGGCACTCGATCGGGCGATCGCCGTCCTGCGACAGTTAGACAATCGCCGAATGCTGTCGTATCTGCTGAGTAGTGCTGCTGAAGTCGATCTAGCGGGCGATCGCCCCGTCCAAGCCATTGAGAAAGCAGCCGTGGCGCTGTCCGAAGCCCAGGCAATTGATCAACCGGTCGATTTGGCGCTGGCGTGGGCGCTGCTGGTGCAGGGCTGGCTGCGAGTTGCCGAAACTGCTCCCGATCCCAACGCTGTCGGCGCGGCTCAGCAGCAGGCAAGGAACCTGTTCCAGCAGTTCTATCCGCAAATCAGCGTCGCCGATCTCAGCCGCCGCGCCCGCGCCGCCGTTGCCCAAACCCGACACCAGATGTCCCTGATGCATCCCCATGCCGTTGCTCTGAAAAAAGTACCATGACCCTCATTATTGTTGAAACCGATCGCCCTGATCCCATCACGCCAGAGGTTCTGGCAGACGAAGGAAAGCGAGTGTTTCCCTGTTTGGCAGCGCGAAAGGCAACCTGGCGATATTCCCTGCTGTCGGGCGATCGCCGCCGCATGATTTGCAGCTTTGAGGCTCCCGATGCCGAAGCCGTCCGCATGTCCTACCGCACGGCTTATGTTCCCTTTGAAAAGATGTGGGTTGACCATCTTTGCGAACCGGAGGGTATTCCGCCTGTGTGGAACGAGTCTGTGCTGATGGTGGCTGAGATCGCCTATCCAGTGGGACTTTCGAAGCCAGAGCAGCAGGCGCAGTGGCAAGTTATCACCCAGCGCTTGCTGCCTTGTTATGCAGAGCAGGGCGTGGAATGGGTGCGATCGCACGTTTCGCCAGACCAAACCCTGATCCTGTCGGAACTCAACGCGCCCGATCCGGAACTCATCGAGGCGGCCCATCGCCAGGTCAATCTACCCCTTTTCTGCTTGTGGTCGGCCACGCTGCTGAAGCCCTAGTCCGGTTTTTGTGGGGCAACGTGCTAAAAAGTGTGAATCCCCGCAAGGTCTTACCCAGCAGGGATTCTAAATCAGAGACAAATTAGAGCAAAGATGAGAGACGAACCTGGCTTACAGACAGATTAGGACGCAAGGCGCTGCTGCTGCCATACCGTGTTGGGCACACGAGTAAAGCGGGTCTGCTGCTTTTGCGCGGGCTGCTCTGCTTTCAGATTTTCCATCTGAGCCATCATTTGCTTCAGATGATTCAGCAAGTCGTCGATCTGAGCGGGGCTGTCCGCACCCTTTAGCGCCTGAGACACACTTTCGACCGTCGCTTCGAGAGAAGCAGGCTGAGCCGCTTCGGCAGAAACCGCATGGCGCTTGATTGGCTCAAGGCTGACTAATTCTGCTTGCTTGCCAACCGCAACCGTGGCTCGCTGTTCCACTTCGACCTGCGCCAGCGAGTGCTGAAGTAGTTCAGCCGCAGGAGAAACAGTCTCCACCTCATCCAGGAAAGCCTCCAGACCTGCCGAAGCCAGCCGCGTCTCCGAAAATCGCAGGCTTTCCAATTCGTTTTCCTTATCTTTTAGCTGCTGACGTAGGTCAGACACTTCATCCTCTGCCTTGCTTAGCTTCCGAGAAGAATCGCTCCAGCTCATCAGCGCCAGAGCCGTCACACCAGCACCCAGACTGACTGCCGTTGCAAGCCCCAGGTAGGGCCCCGATAGCTCCTTAAGTTGCCCTGCGAAAATGGGCTGGTTCTCTAAATGAACCGTTAGGGGCTGAGAACCCATTGCAGCCATAGGAAGCGTAGCTGCCGAAAACACAACACCTGCGAGCAGTGACGAAGACAATAAAGTACGTGGAAAGCTCATAGTTCAGGAACCAAAAAACAACAGAAATGTAGAAGCGGCTAACTACGTGAAATCGTCATCCCTATTAGATATGCCCACTTTCAAGCCGTGGTACAACCCGTGCTGCGTAACGATACCCTGGTGGCTAGAGTTCGGGAAGACATCTGCTTACTTACAACACTAACCCGCAGACCAAGGGGCTTGGGTATGCCTTTCGTAAAGAGCACAGTCTTGCGTTTAAAGCTCAAGTAAACTTTCATATCGCGCTCTATATAAACACTCATTTCGCCACCTGAGACAGAAGTGATCTAAAGCAAAAAACAAGCGCTTTAGCTAACTTACATCAGTATGTCTTTTGCCAGAGGCAGAGGTTTTTATGGAACAGATCCCGAACTAAATATAGGGAGCCAATTATGCCAAGTCATCCATTGAGTGGCTACAAATCTGATAGTTTCGAGAAAAACTGTATAAGATTAGACGAAAATGTGGCTTTGCAAATTTTTCAATTTCCTGGCAATAGGGAGCGATCGCTCATCAATAAATGCTGGAATAATACTGAATTCGGAAATTCCATCTCTTGAATATTGACGCTTCAACTTATTGGAAGCTTTTCGGATTCTTTTCAAATACTTTTCCAAAGCTTTATCAAATATGTGAAAAATAAAGCAGGCATGAAGCACTGATTTTCAGAGAATTATTTGGCTCATGTTCAATCTCCACTTGAATCTCTACATTAGTCTTCAAAGCAATGGGGATTTCTGGATAAATACATGCCGAACAGAGAATTCTCCCGAAATCCTCCTAAGTATTTTCTGTGATGAAACTATCCGAAAAATCACCGAATTAGGTTTCTTTATCAAAACTTGAATCTTGCTTTAGGAAGAATTCAAGCTTCCCGGAGTTTTGCGGAAACCTATGTAGAGGAAAGAGGTCATTTTTGAATCAGGTGGTACATCTTCTGAGTGTCTTGCACTCTCCAATACGTCTTTCGATGGAGGACTTAATAACCATGAGCAGAAAACTCACGCAGATCTTTCGAGGTGGGTTTGTCAATCGGGGAGGACGACGCCAGAGGGGACATCAAGACGCAGACGGTTTTTTGACCAAACGGCAGACCAAACGGCAATGGAGACTCGGCAAAGGTCTGAAAGGCTTCCTGCTGTTTGGTTTGTCACTGTTGCTCACCGTTGGCTTCACGCTCCGCCTGTTGCCGTCGGGGTTGTCGGGTTCACCCGTGGCGATCGCCTCTACAGTCGTGCAAACTCCGCTCTCGACCCGTGGCTCACAGATTCTCGACGCTTCGGGCAAAACAATCCTGCTGCGCGGGGTGAACTGGTTTGGCATCGAGACAGAAACCCACGCGCCGCATGGACTTTGGGCCCGCGACTATAAGCAAATGCTGGCGCAGATTCGCAGCCTGGGCTACAACGTGATTCGCCTGCCATTCTCGATTCAATCGCTGCGATCGCAAACCATCAGCGGCGTGGATTTTTCTATCGGCAGCAACCGCGAATTGCAGGGCAAAACGCCCCTCGAAGTCATGGATCTGGTGATTCAAGAAGCCCAGCGCCAGGGCCTGATGATCCTGCTAGATTGCCACCGCCTAAACGACCAGCGCATTCCTGAATTGTGGTACGGCGATGGCTTTACGGAACAGGACTGGATCAGCACTTGGACAATGCTGGCCAACCGATATCGAAACCAAGCGAACGTCATCGGAGCCGACCTCAAGAACGAACCACATGGTCAAGCAAGCTGGGGCACAGGGAACCAGTCTACTGACTGGCGATTGGCCGCTGAGCGGGCCGGAAACAGCATTTTGAACGTGAACCCCAACTGGCTGATCGTAGTTGAAGGCGTGGAGAAAAACGTGCCGGGTCAGCGGCTTGCGGTTCACTGGTGGGGCGGCAACCTAGAGGGCGTGCGAAACTATCCCGTGCGCCTGACCCGTCCCAATAAGCTGGTGTATTCTCCCCACGAATACGGGGCAGGGGTTTACAACCAGAGCTGGTTCAATGAACCCAGCTTTCCCCAAAATCTGTATGAGCGCTGGGAGATCGGGTTCAACTATATTGCTCGCGAAGGTATTGCGCCGATTTTTGTAGGCGAGTTTGGCGGCAGACAGGTCGATACTCGTTCCAAAGAAGGGATTTGGCAGCGCCAGTTTGTCAATTTCATTGGGCAAAATCAGCTTCATTTCGCCTACTGGAGTTGGAACCCGAATAGCGGCGACACAGGCGGCATCTTGCAAGACAACTGGCAGACAATTCATGCGGACAAGCAGCAACTTTTGAACCAATTGCTGCCTGTGCCGGGGGTTGCGCCGGGGACGAGTCCATCACCCAGCCCCAGTCCATCACCCAGCCCCAGCCCATCACCTAGCCCCAGCCCGACTCCGAAGCCGAGTCCGTCGCCGAGTCCGTCGCCGAGTCCGAGTCCGTCACCGAGTCCCTCGCCCAGTCCATCACCCAGCCCCAGCCCGTCACCCAGGCCGTCGCCGAGTCCGTCGCCTAGCCCTAGCCCATCACCGAGTCCGTCGCCCAGTCCCTCGCCCAGCCCCTCGCCGAGTCCTAGTCCCTCATCTGGACTCAGCACTAGCTTGACGATGCAGTCAGACTGGCAGACTGGTTTCTGTACTGCCATTCGGGTGGCAAACCAGGGGCGCAGCGCGGTGAACAACTGGCGACTGACGTTTGACATGAATCAGGCAACGATTAACCAGAGTTGGAACGGCACCTTTAGCCGCCAGGGTTCGCGGTATACCGTTGCGCCACCCAGTTGGGGACAGCGGTTGCAGCCGGGACAGTCGGTTGATTTGGGATTCTGTGCAAACAAGCAGGGATCGGATTATCGACCGAGAAACGCGATCGCCACTGCGATTTAGGCGATTTAGGATTTTAGATTTAGGATTTTAGATTTTGGATTGAAGCTCTGGACTGAACGGCCTTGATTGGTCGGGAAATCAGCCGTTTCCAAAATCAAAAATCAGCCTTCTAAAATCGACTCTCTTTGGGCGGCTTGATGCGAGGCTTTGCTGCATCAGCCGTCTATTTTTTGTGCCTGTCAGAACCTACGCACTTTCGATAAGTTTTCTGGGTTTTGGATGATTTCTCGCGGGCGCAGCCCGCGAGAAATCATCCAACTGCGTAAGTCCTCAATAAAAAGGCAAAAAAAGGGGGACTGGTCTGTTGACCAACCCCACCTGCCGATCCTTTGAGAGGAGAACACTAAAAACAATGTACCCTTATTGAGAGTTAATGTCAACACTATCGAAAATCTTTCTCAAGTAATCCCGACGAACCTGCCCGCGTCACTCCTGATGCGCCAGCCCCGCCTGCATTTGCTATGATAGTTAAGCCAAGTTCAAGCCCAAGCGGAACTAACCCGGTTACCGCTTTGGGCAGTAGGCTGGGCAACACGCGGATGTGGCGGAATTGGTAGACGCGCTAGATTTAGGTTCTAGTACCGCAAGGTGTGAAGGTTCAAGTCCTTTCATCCGCATTGATTCAGTCGTTATCTACTCCAGTCATCTGGTTATCCTGTGACTGGTTTGCCTATCAGCAGCGGGGCGATCGCCTCTGGTGGCAAGGGACGGCTAAAGTAATAGCCCTGGGCAAAGTCGCACTGGATGGAGCGAAGAAACTCAACTTGTTCAGCGGTTTCTACCCCTTCAGCGAGAACCTTGAGGCCCAGCCCGCGTCCGAGAGCGACGACGGTGTTGGCGATCGCCACGTCGCTGGAATTATGGGGGGCATCGCGGACAAAGGACTGGTCGATCTTCAGCGTGTGCAGGGGAAAGTGCTTGATCACGCTGAGGGATGAATAACCCGTGCCAAAATCGTCCATCGCGATTTGCACACCCAGGTCTACCAGTTGGCTTAGCGTGCTGGTGGTAAACTGCACATCCCGCATGGCGGCGCTTTCAGTAATTTCTAGCTCCAGATATTGTGGCTCGATGCCCGTCTCTTCTAGCGTTTGCAAGATAGAGGTGGCCAAACTGCTCTGCTGAAACTGCTGTGCCGACAGGTTTACCGCCATCCGCATCGGCGGCAATCCAGCATCCTGCCAGGCCCGCTGCTGCTGGCAAGCGGTTCGCAGCACCCATTCCCCAATCGTGCAGATGATGCCCGACTCTTCGGCCAGGGGAATGAACTGGGCCGGCGAGACAAAGCCCAGCAGCGGGTGCTGCCAGCGCAGCAGCGCCTCTACGCCGACGATCGCCCCCGTCATCAGGTCAATTTGCGGCTGATAGTGCAGCAGGAGTTCCTTGCGAGATAGGGCCTTTCGCAGGTCGCTCTCCAGCGCCAGGTGGTTCAGCGTTTGCACGGCCATGCCTTCGTGATAAATCTGGTAGTTGTTTTTGCCCTGTTGCTTGGCCTGGTACATGGCCAGATCGGCATTTTTCAGCAAGGTTTCCACATCTGCCCCATCGTAGGGAAAGAGAGCAATGCCCAGGCTGGCGGTGATGTATAGCTCCTGTTCCCCCAGGTAAAAGGAACTGGTGAGTCGGTCTAGAATGCGCTGGGCGATGTGGCTGATGTCTTCGGCAGAGTGGAGGTGCGGCAGCACTAGGGTAAACTCGTCGCCACCCCACCGGGCGATCGCATCGCAGGGACGCAGGCAGGCCCGCAGCCGCCGGGCCACCTCTTGCAGCAGTTCGTCGCCCACCGCGTGGCCCAGCGAATCATTAATCAGCTTGAATCGATCTAGATCGAGAAACGCAACCCCCAGCATTTCATCATCTTGCTGGGCGCTGGCCAGGGCCAGCGAAAGCTGATCGTTAAACAGCTGCCGATTGGGCAGGCTGGTGAGGGCATCGTGGGATGCCTGATAGCGTATCATCGCCTCGACCCGCCGCTGGGTCACAGCCAGGTAGAGGTGAATCGCCACCGAGTTGGCCAGCCGAATGTCTTGGGGTGTCCACTCTGGGGCCTGGTTGAGCTTGATCTCGCGCCAGGCCGCAAAGGAGGCACGGGGCATGATGTTGCGGGCATCTTCCTGGTGCTGGCCCGCCCACAAGATTTCCTGGTCATAGCCACTGCGAAAGATACCCAGGTAGCCGACAAACTGATGCTGGAATTGGAGCGGAATCAGGGCGATCGCCCGGATAGAGGTCGGTTCTAGCAGGGCAACGATGGGCCGCCAGCGTGGATCGGCTTGCAGGCTGTCGAAGGTGTGAAAGCGCAGAGTTTCCGACTTTTCGGACTCTAAAGATGTGTCTAGGCGGCTGGCAAACTGGGCGATCGCCTCTGGGCTGGGGGTGTGGGTGCTGGTGAGCGCGGAAAGTCCGTCTGTGCGCCGCCCCAGCAGTTCTTGCCACACCGGGTCTTGCTCCAGATTTGGGCTGTTGGGCTGTTCGCCCATGACGTAGAGTTGAGCCACTTCGCCGCTTGGTTCTGCTGCAATGTAGAGCCGTCCGCCTACTGCCTTTAGCGCTGCCACCATCGCTTCCAAGACCTGCTGCCGAATTTCGGGCTGGCTGAGGGGGCTGTGGAGGAGTTGACTGACCTGGTTGAGGGTCGCTTCGTAAAGCACCTGAGCGCGGGTTTGGGCCAGCAGGTTTGCCTGGGCGATCGCAATCGAAAGCTGATCGACCGAAAGCTGCACTACCTGAAGCTCTCGTTCAGAAAAGTGGCGTGGCTTGCTGTGGTGGGCGACCAATAGCCCCCACAGTTGGCGCTGGTGCAGCACTGGCACGACCAGAGAGGCCTGCACCCCCATTGTGTTCAGGTATTGCACATGGCAGGGATCGGCGGGTGCGTGGCGAATGTCATGGTTGATCAGGCTTTCGCCCGTGTCGGGATGATCCAGCCGATGGGCCATTTGGTGCTGGGCCGATACGTCGGTAATGACTCGCTGGCGGGCCCGCACAAACAAATCCCGTGAGGATTGGGGAATATCGCTGGCCGGAAAGTGGAGATGCAGCAGTGATGGAAGCTGTTTGTTGTGAATCGCTTCGGCAATCACCTCGCCGCTGCCATCCGGCGCAAAGCGATAAATCTTAACGCGATCTACGCCGAGAAACTGCCGAATTTCACGGGCTGCGGTGGAGAGAATCTCCGGCAGTTCCAAAGACTGGCGAATGCGATTGGTGATCTGGTGTAGGACATGCTCTCGGTGGGATGTCCTTCGAGGCACATGCGGACGGGTTTTAGACACAGCTTTCTAGCCTGAATTTTTAGAAAAGAGAGTCCCTAACTATCTAATGCCCCTCATCACCAGAGAATAACCATCAACCCTCATCATAGACGTGACGCAGGGGGGACAGCTTGAAGCGGATAGGACGGGGCTTTGAGGCGGAACTTTGAACCGCGATCGCCCGATAATCTCACTCTGCTGAGGGTACTCCAATTGGGCATGGGTAGATCGATCCTCTCAGGGAGGGTGGGGTCAGGCATAAGGGGCGATCGCAAACTCAAAAGACCACGGTTTTCCAGGACCCATAGTCTAGAGTACCCAGGCGATCGCCCTCTTGCTCATGCCTAAATTGCGGTCGTGTTGAAATTTCTTAAGGCTTAGAGAAAAATTCTCTCAACAAGCTGCTAAAAGGCTACATAGCCTGCACAGCTTGGCTGGCGGGTTGCAGCCTGCATAGGTGCGGTGGGGCTGGCGATAGATTCCGGCAATGGCTGAGAAAATTGAATTTCTTGCTGAACTTTTTGCCACAAACTGAACGCCCAACCCTCTATGCTCCAAGGTGTATCCCACTTTTGTAACCCTCACCCTAAATCCCTCTCCCAAAGC
>NZ_DVEA01000389.1:0-8915 GCF_015295965.1 Thermoleptolyngbya sp. M55_K2018_002 | reverse complement strand
AGCCCCAGCGCCAGCAGCACCCCGCCGACTCCCACCACAAACACGCCCAGCGAAAGCTGAATCAGCCAGTTCGCCTGCACCAGCGTCCGCAAAGCCAACAGCAGCGTGCTAGATACCAGCAGCAGCAGCGATCCGTGGGCAACTAGCAGGCTCACGGCGACCATCTGGTGGTGTCGCTTGAGACGGCGATTGCTCCGCCGCAGCGCCAGCAGCGATCGATAGGACACGCCGTCCCACGACTGTTCCAACCGCCAGGGGCGATCGCCCAGTCCCTTCAGTTCACCTCGCAGCACCTCTCCCCCCGCCCCCCGCAGCAGACTGTCCAGCCACACCCAGCGCAGCATCAACCCCAGCCACACCACCGCCCCCACCGCCACCATCAGCACACTGTTCAAAATCAGTTGGATTAGTTGGGTTGTTTGCTCAATGCTCATGGGCCTGTGGGGAATTGAGGGTTGCTGGGAATTGGGGGAATAGGCGTGCGGAGTTGGAGGGATTTATGATTTTGGATTTGCGATTTTGGATTTGTAATTTTGGATTGCCAGTCGAGCATTGTGGGCTTTTAGATGGGCTTCAGCAATGCCATTTCTAGCGCCACTTGCGACTGTGTATTCGTAGTAAAACTCGGTAAAACTCGGCAGTAGAAAAGTAAAGTCGGCTTCTGCCCAAGCAAAAACCGACTGTGGCAAGAAGTTGGTTAGTTCAATAGTACTACTCAACTTCGAGTTATGCAACTGTTTTGTCCCCAGAATCAAGCCCTAGGTGCCGGATTCTAGCACCTGGATTCTAAAAAAAGGCAGGCTGATGGCGGATCAGGCTGAGAAACTCTTCTCGCGTGCGCTGATCTTCCTGGAACACACCCAGCATGGCGCTGGTCACCGTCCAGGAACCGGGTTTTTGCACCCCGCGCATCACCATACACATGTGAGTCGCTTCCATAACCACCGCCACGCCCTGGGGTTCCAGAATCGTTTGCACTGCTTCGGCAATCTGGCGGGTTAGGCGTTCTTGCACCTGGAGGCGGCGAGAATACATTTCCACGATGCGGGCCAGCTTGCTCAGCCCCACCACTTTTTGATTGGGGATGTAGGCGACATGAACCCGACCCATGAAGGGCAGCATGTGGTGTTCGCACAGGCTGAAGGCGTTGATGTCGCGCACCAGCACCATTTCGTTATGCCCTTCATCAAAAATTGCGCCGTTCACCAGTTCTTCGAGCGACTGGTTATAGCCACTGGTGAGAAAGCGCATGGCTTCGGCGACTCGCTTGGGGGTCTTGAGCAAACCTTCCCGCTCCGGGTCTTCGCCCACGCCCAGCAGCATGGTTCGCACTGCGTCGATCATGTCCTCTTGCGACACTTCGGTATGCTCTTGGGCATAGGAGGTCGTGCGATCGGGGCGCACCTCCAGCGTTAGCGTTTCGCCCTGCTTCGGTGTATCAATCTTGGCGGGTGAGGAGTTGGCTCCATTAGATCCGTTCGTAAATCCGTTAGAAGAAGCAATCGTCATAGGTCTTGGGATGAACTCTCCAAAGAAAACAATGAAACTGTTGAGAGAATCAGCCAGTGCTGAACGGCTTGTTCAGCAATCTCTCTGTCAAGCAGTCCCGGTAAAGCAGTCCCGGTGAAACCGTGCTGCTTGGGGGCTGGTTCGGATCTTCACAAGGCTCCCGCACTGGGAACCAGCGTGATTTCTTCAATCACTGCACCAGGGGGGAGCAGGGCAGTATGCACAATCGACTGGGCAACCACGTCGGCAGTGAGCATACGAGAGCGATCGAAGTCGGCTTGCACCGTGTCGGTGTCCCAAATTGGCGTATTGACCGATCCGGGCGAAAAGGTGACGACGCGAATCCCGTGGGAGCGCTCCTCGGCTGCCAGGGTTTTGGATAGGGCAATTAGCCCCGCCTTGCTGACGTTGTAGGCTCCCCATCCGGGAAAAGCGTGATAGCCCGCGATGGAGGCGATGTTGATAATCACACCCTGGCCGCGATCGCGCATTCCAGGCAATACGGCCTGGATGCACTGAAAGACGCTGGTGAGGTTGAGATTGATCACCCGCTGCCAGTCGGCGAGGGGAGTCGTCAGCAAGTCTCCGGTGTAGCCGATTCCGGCGTTGTTCACCAGAATGTCGATGGGGCTGGCTGTGGCGATCGCCCCTATTTTTTCAGCGACCTGATCCAAAGCTTCCAGATCGATGGGATAAGTGTCTGCCGCTACGCCCAGTTCGCGGGCCGCTGCGGCGACTGATTCCAGCGAGTCGGCAGAGCGGGAAACCAGGGCCAGGTTTACCCCCGCTTTGGCAAAGGCGATCGCCGTGGCTGCGCCAATGCCCCGACTGGCTCCGGTGATCAGGGCGCGGGTGGGAAGAACGTGAGACATGAGTAAAATCCTGAACTGATGAACCAGCGTGAACGGAATAGAAAAAACCAATGGTTAGGCCAGCCTGTAGCCGAAACTTAAAATCGCAGGTGGGTAGCGAACTGGGAGAAACTCCAGTTCCAAGCAGCGGTATGAAGCGGTTGATTAAAGGAACGATTGATTAAAAACAGTTGGGTTAGCAGGGGAGTTAAAAAAGTTAGAAAACTAGATTGCTAGCGTCAAAGAGTCCTGAGTTCAAGTCTGGCGTGGGTCTTTGATCGAGCGGCATCTGGCTAATCCGTGCCATCAGGCATTGCAGTGAGGCGATCGCACAGTGAGTCTCCAGAAGCCAGACCGAATCCATCAGCAATGACTCTATCCAAATCAAAGCCAAGCCCTAATGCCTATGATTAGCATGACCGAAACAGGGCCCTATTAACGAGTATTAAGCGCTACACACCAGAATCGGCTCCAAAATATTAAAAAATGTTACGGATTTGATTTTAACACTCATAAACCGGACTCGACCAATTTCCTCTGCCACGCTAACTGATTTTGTCAAAGGGAGCAGTGGGCAAATCCGTCCTGCCGTCTGGCTCCAGGTTCATTCAGAAATCGAGGGGCTGATGCTATCAGTTCAGCCTCCCCAACTCCTTCCACTCGCTCAAGCCGACATCTCCTGAAAGATTCCAATCTTGCGAAACTTTTGGTAACGCAGGTCGCGCCGCTGGGCGTTGGTGAGGCTATCAAGCTGGGCCAGGTTTTCTAGGATGGCGGCCTTGAGGGTGGCGGCGGCCTGGAGCGGGTTGGCGTGGGCCCCGCCCAGCGGCTCTGGCAAGATTTGATCCAGAATGCCAAGCTGTTTCAAATCTTGGGCGGTAATCCGTAGCGCCTCGGCCGCCTGGGGCGATTTGGCTGCGTCTTTCCACAGGATGGCGGCGCAGGCTTCGGGGCTGGCGACCGTGTAGACCGAATGCTCGAACATCATCAGGCGATCGCCCACGCCTATGCCCAGCGCCCCGCCCGAACCGCCCTCGCCGATGACAGTGCAGAGGATGGGCACGTCCAGTCGAAACATTTCGCGCAGGTTATAGGCGATCGCCTCCCCCTGGCCCAGCCGCTCTGCCTCCAGCCCCGCGTAGGCCCCCGGCGTGTCGATAAACGTCAGAATGGGCATCCCAAACCGATTGGCATGGTTCATCAGACGCATTGCCTTGCGATAGCCCCCCGGCGAGGCCATGCCAAAATTTCGCGCCACGTTGTCTTTTGTGTCGCGCCCCTTTTGATGCCCCAGCAGCACCACGGGCCGCCCGTCCAGCCGCCCAATGCCGCCCACCAGCGCCCGATCGTCTGTCCCCGTCAGGCGATCGCCATGCAGTTCGATCCATTCATCGGTCATGGCCTGAATATAGTCCAGCGTGCTGGGTCGGCGAGGATGCCGCGCCACCTGGAGCCGCTGCGCCGGGGTCAGGTTTTGAAAAATCTCCTGCCGGAGCTGATCGGCCCGCTCCTCTAGCTTTTGAAT
This sequence comes from Thermoleptolyngbya sp. M55_K2018_002, assembly GCF_015295965.1. Classification (NCBI taxonomy): domain Bacteria; kingdom Bacillati; phylum Cyanobacteriota; class Cyanophyceae; order Oculatellales; family Oculatellaceae; genus Thermoleptolyngbya; species Thermoleptolyngbya sp. M55_K2018_002. The sequence goes on along the minus strand of NZ_DVEA01000389.1, from coordinate 5,030 downwards.
CTGATCGGACACGTCTACCTCACTTTCCTCTGCCAGGTCACGGATTTGCTTGATACGCTCCTCCAGATCGACCAGGGGTTTTTCAAAATCCAGCAGCAGGCGACGTTCCGATGTGGGCATGGCTCAGGGTTAGAGGTTGAGAACTAGCTTGGGGTGGAGAATTGGGCTGATTGCCCAAGGGTTCATTTTAGCAATCCGTCGTTCCCCACAGTTGCCCCAACGGCTGCGCCAGGGGATTTCAGACATCAAAACTATTGAGCTTTCTTGAGTTGGCCCTAGGAAAAAATTGATGGTTCTGCGGGTTGTTCTACGCCGTCCCCCCTCACCTGATTCCCGTTCACCCAATCGGGTGAGCCAGGGAGGTGAGGTAAGGATCAGGGCGATCGCCCTACGATAGGCACGACACTTCTGACAGCTTGGCTAGAGGAGGCAAAGCAGATGCTCAAACACAGCGGCGTTCGTACCATTCCAAATATCCGAGTCGTTGTGGTTGCTTTTGTCGCCGGCCAGGCCCAACGTCTCCAAGCTAAGGTTCAGATCTTTCTGATTATTCAGATTTTGCGGCATTTGCGGCAGTTGCCCATTCTGCGGCAGTTGCTCAGCCCCCCACGCGGAATGCAGCCGGGGCTGCTGATGCGACGAAGCGGCCGCTGGGGCGCAGCAAGCTTTTCCAAAGCCCTTTTCAAAGCCTCTGGGCTAAAGGGCGCGGAAAAGTTTGCCCATTGCGGATAGCCGCGAATAGTCCGTGAATAGTCCGTGCAATGGTTCAGCGTTTTGTTTGGGATCGCTGGGCCCTGCGTCCCCTCAGGCGACTTCAAGATTTAGCCAGGTCTAGAGGCTTCTCTGACCTGCATTGGCTTCCGGTTTTAGATACGGTTTGGCGCTTCATCCAGCGTGCCCGCAGGTTGGCTTACAGGCGGGCGATTGAGGAATCGGCGTTGGGGCAGTTGCCAGAACAGTTGCTAGAGCAGTTGCTAAAGCAGTTGCCGGAACGATTATAGGAACACTTGTCGGAACGGTTACTGGAACAGTTGTTGGAACGGGCAAGGTGGGTTTGTTTTGCCAAAAGCGGGCGATCGCCCTGGCCCATGCCCTAATGTCCACTCCCGTTCAAACTCTGGTTGATGCCGTTATCGACCGCATCGCGGTTGCCTCTGGTGCTTCGCTGGTCGAGCCTTGCCACCGCAGCGTGAGCCAGGTTTCGCAGCACACGCGGTGCCCGCAATAGGTTCCTGATACGCTCTACAACTCCGCAGCGCGATCGCCCTAGTGGCGTTTGTCCAGGCTCCAACCCGCTGATTTTGCCTCCTCTGAGGGTGCAGATCAGCATTTCCCTCGACGGATGGCGATGGTTTGACCCGGTTTGAGGTTTGACCCGATTTAACTACGGCAATGGGCAGGCAAGCTGGCTTTTGCTACACCGTGCCCAAAGTCGCCCCTTCATCCCACCATTCACCCCTGGAGTCTTTCTCATGAATACGATTCATAAACCCGGCGACCTAGAGCCGAAGCCGGGTTCTGCAACCAGTCTGGCAATTGACGGCAGTTGTTCCCGCAGATCTCGCTGGGCAAGGCTCTGGGACAGCTTGCTGGATCATCTATTGGGTCCTCTCCTGAGCTATGCAGGCGACCCTGGCGAACCGCGTGTTTGGTTCGAGCGCGATCGCAATGGGGAAAGCTGGTGGTGTGCCCATGACCCGGTGACGGGCGATCGCGTCCGCTGCCACACGGGCACAGAACTCCGCGCCTGGTTGGAATCTCGGTACAATCGCCCCTCTAGCCGCTCGACTCACACTGCCCGCAGCATCGTGCCACCGATTCATCGCTGGTAGGCTGCTGGGAGACGGAAACGCAAGCGTCATGGATCACGGCCTTCAGTCCTGACGCTTGCGCCCAACTCTTCCCGGTTTCCATTCACGCGGCGGCCATCGCTCGACCTCCCCAACTTTGAAATTTCCAGAATTTCCGCAATTTCCAAAATCTCCGCAATTTCCAAAATCTCCGAATCTCTGACACCCAGATCTCTCAAACCTATGAAACCCTGGCTTACGAAAAACACGATTTCAGCCGAATCGCGGGAGTTATTTTGGCTGGCGCTGCCGCTGGCAGGGGCGCAACTGTCGCAGTCGGCGACGGGCTTTGTCGATACGGTGATGATGGGCCGGCTGGGCAGCGAGTCGCTGGCGGCGGGCGGATTGTGTGCGACCTATTTTGTGGCGCTGCTGCTGCTGGGCGGGGCAATCGTGGCGGCGGTCAGCCCGCTGGCTGCGGAGGCCTACGGGGCGAACAATCCGCAGCGGGTCGGCGCGGTAAATCGGCAGGGCCTCTGGCTGGCGCTGCTGCTGAGTTTTCCTATGACGGTGCTGATCTGGCACGGCGACGCGGTGCTGAGCCGCACGGGGCAATCGGCAGAGATGCTGGATCTAGGGCGGCCCTACTTGCGGGCGATCGCCCTCGGCTATCTCCCCGGTGTGGGCTTTGCCGCGCTGAAAAGCACCGTGTCGGCCCTGTCGCGCCCCCGGCCGATCATCCTGATCATGCTGGGCGGAATGCTGATCAATATGACGCTGAACTATGCACTGACGCTGGGCAAATTTGGGCTGCCGCAGTTGGGGCTGGCGGGCATCGGCTGGGCCAGCGCAATTTCGCTGTGGAGCATGTTTGGGGCGATCGCCCTCTACATCCTGCGGCAATCGTCGCTGGGTCCCTACGCCCTCCTGAGCCATCTGCATCGGTTTGACCCCAAGCTGTTTCGGGAACTGGTGCAGATTGGGCTACCCATCGGCATTCTGGCTGCCATCGAGGTGGGCCTGTTCACCGTCACCACGGTTCTGATCGGGCAACTGGGAACCGTGCCGCTGGCGGCCCACCAGGTAGCGCTGCAAACGGCCGCCGTCACGTTCACCATTCCGCTGGGGATTTCCTTTGCCACGACCGTCCTCGTTGGTCAACGCCTGGGCCAGCGCCAGTTTCCTCTGGCCAAGCTGGCGGGATACCTGGGCATTGGCATGGGCAGCCTGTTTATGGCCGTGATGGCGCTAATCTTCTGGCTTATGCCAGAAACCATTGTGTCGCTTTACCTCGACGTGCGCGACCCAGCCAATCGAGAGGTCGTAGAACTCGCCAAAAAGCTGCTCTGGGTGGCGGCAATGTTCCAACTGGTAGACGGCATCCAGGTCACGGCGACGGGCGCACTGCGGGGACTGAAGGATACGCAAGTGCCCATGCTGATTGGGCTGCTTGCCTACTGGGGCGTAGGGCTGACCAGCGGCTACTGGCTGGGTATTCATGCAGGACTGGGAGCGGTCGGTCTGTGGTGGGGGCTAGCCCTGGGGCTGACCGTCGCGGCGATTATCCTGCCCTGGCGATTTAGCCGCGCCAATCCGCTCAAGCTAGAGGAGGGGCTGGCGAGTTCAGGCTCCTGAGGCGATGGCGGATTATGGCTCTACGCGCACGGGCGTTCCCACTTCCACCAGGGCATAGAGCGCCAGCACGTCTTCGTTTCGCAGCCGGACGCAGCCGTTGGATGCCGCCTGCCCAATTGAGGAAACCGTCGGCGTGCCGTGGAAACCAATCACGCCGTTGGGCAGTTCCGCAAAGCCAATCCAGCGTAAGCCCAGGGCGCTGTCTGCTCCTGGCTGGCGAATTTCCCCCGTCCAGGGATTTTGCCAGGTCGGGTCTTCGATCATTTCAAATATGGTGAACTCGCCCGTTGGCGTGGGCGTGCTGGGCTTGCCGACGGCGACGGGAAAGCTGCCCAACATGGTGTCGTATTGGTAAGCAAACACGCGCCGCTGGCTGATGCTGAGGACGAGATGGGTTGCTTTGGTGCGGGGTGCGGGCGTAAACTGCTCCACATCCCACAGCGGCGGTAGCTCCGGCAGCGTCGTGTTGTAATAAATCGGCAGGGGAGCAGCGGCAGGAATCGCTTGACTGGAGGTCAGGCCGCTGGTGGAAACGGGATAGGCTTCAGCGGCGGGTTGGCTGGCGGCAGGGGAGGAAAGGAGGGCGATCGCCCCCATCACCAGCGCACTTGCAATCCCTCTACACCCTCGCGATCTGGTCCACCGCGGGCTATTCCGTCCAGATCGCCAGTCTGGTTGATTCCAATGCATAACACGCTCCTCATTCCACACGTTCACACTATCCTGCCCAGGAATTCGCAAAAGATTTCGCTGCTACGCCGCTGGACGGGAATCCTGGCACAGGATTTCTGCACAGGATTTCTGCACAGGATTTCTGTACATGATTATGGTCAAGAATCAGCGATGCTGCCAAGAGCAAGGGGCTGCCAAACACAGGGGTTCGGCGGTCAAGAGTATATCGATTTTGGATTTTGGCTTGCTAGTCAACTGTCTGCGGGGACTCCAGTCATTTCATTCGTGGCGCTGCTCAGGAACATTGACGTTACAGATCAGCGATTTTGGATCAAGAATGCAACAAAGCTGTAAGCCTTCAGGTCAAACGGGGGCGCTGCCTGTATAATTTCAAGACTCGTCAGGCTTAAGGCGTTTAAGGCGGGTGAGTGGAGAATTGCAAGGGCGATCGCCCGCAGTTCGCGCTAGTTTTTTAATTTTTTTTAGCTGGTTTTTATAGGCTATGAATCACGATCCCTTTCTCGTCAAACCCGGTTCAAAAGTTTCTTTAAAAAAAGACTATGACCCTGGCTACACTGGCGACTATACCGACAAAGCCGCAGCGCAGGAAAAGCTGAAAAAAGGCGTAGAGCGGCTGGCAAAATATCAGGATGTCCTCTACGCCCAAAATATCTACGCGCTGCTGCTGATCTTTCAAGCGATGGATGCGGCGGGCAAAGACAGCACCATCAAACACGTCATGTCGGGGGTCAATCCCCAGGGTTGCCAGGTCTACAGCTTTAAAGCACCCTCGGATGAGGAACTCGACCACGACTACTTGTGGCGATCCTTCAAGGCGCTGCCAGAGCGGGGAAGAATCGGCATCTTCAACCGATCGCACTATGAAGAAGTGCTGGTGGTGCGGGTGCATCCCGAAATTTTGCAAAAGCAGCA
>NZ_DVEA01000098.1:0-8917 GCF_015295965.1 Thermoleptolyngbya sp. M55_K2018_002 | reverse complement strand
TTGCGAAAGGCACTGGGCTGAATCTCCAGGCTGAGCAGGCTGCCCGCTTGACTAATCCGCACGCGGTTTTGGCCAGGTACGCTGGAGAGCGTTACCATGCCCCCCGGCGCGGAGGCGGTGCCTGTGTTGACCACAGTGCCGCCCAGCAGAGTCAGGTGGTTGCCCGGTGCAACGGCCAGGTCGCCTGCATTCACAATGGCCCCCGGCTGGGCCATGGCAAAGGCAAAGTTTTGTGGATTCCCCACCAGCGCATCGTAGTTTGCGTCGCCCACGGCGCTAAACCAGCCGTTGGCAAAGCCAATGCCGCTGGCGGTGGTGGCGGTAAAGGAACCCGCTAGATCCAGCCGCGCATTGCGTCCAAAAATTACGCCTGCCGGATTCATCAGGTACAGGTTGGCATTGCTGCCCGATACGCGCAAAATGCCGTCGATCAGCGAGGCGCTGCCGCCATTGACGCGGGCGAGGATGTTGCGAACCTCCCGCGTAGAGAGGAAATTGGCAATTTCGCCCTGGCTCAGCCCAAACTGGCGGAAGGTGTGGAACAGGTTGCGACCATCGCGCGATCGCCGCCCGCCGGAGATATCCAGCCGATTGCCCTGGCGCGTGACGCGGGTGTTCCGAGCAGGCTGCACGGACTGGGAGACCGATTGAGCCAGTACGGCTTGGTTGATACCTGACCCCACCAGCAAGAGCGTGGCCAGCGTTGCCGCTGCGGTTTTAGCTGCCGCCGTGCCGCCATAGACTGCCGCCCCACGTCCCTGCCGAGCCTGTGCTGCACACCTTTGGGCGCTCTCCAGCGAACTGCCGGTCGATCTGTCATCCCGCACCAGCCCTTCAAAATCGGGGGCGGCTGGCTGATGCACGGGGGCGATCGCCTTGGTTGAATGGCGATCGCTATCATCGCAAGGCAAAACCACAGAGGGGCGGGGCATAGGGCAATTGCCTCAAATGCTGGGTGAATGCTGGGTGAACTGCTGAATCCAGGCTTGAATCCAGGCTGTCCACACGTTACGCCAGGGTTTTGCTGGATGACTATGGGCGATCGCAAAACTTAACCCAGGGATTGAAGAACCCAGGGATTGAAGATAGGCAGTTGAACCTTGTCCCTGACCCAGCGCGTCCATCACTATCGTCAACTATCGTCAGCAATCCAAAATCCAAAACCCAAAATCCAAAACCCAAAATCCAAAACCTAAAAACTTCCGTGGATCAACAAAACTCTCAGAGCAATTCTGGTAGGTTTGGAGTCAAATTTGGCGTTGCATCGGCCCAACGCAGTCAAAACTATCTGACTGGCATACGTTCTCACAAAAGTCTCACGTAAGTTTTGGAACCCTTCTGAACCCCTATGGCAACCTCCACCCCCAAGCTGATTCTAGACACCGACCCCGGCGGCGACGATAGCCTCGCGTTTCTCTGGCTGCTGAGCCTGGTTAAACAGGGACTCGCAGAACTTGTGGCTGTGACCGCAGTGGATGGCAATGTCCACGCACGGCTGACCTTTGCAGCGGCGGCGAAACTGCTGGCGCTGTGCGGCTATGAATCGATTGAGGTAGCGCGGGGCGTGATTGGCGGTTCGGAGGGTGATGCCGAAGATGCGGGCGATATCCACGGCGCAGACGGCATGGGCAACCTGTCGCACACGCTGCCGGAACCCGCCCAGAGCTATGAAGCGGCCCGCTATTCAGACGAGGTGCTGATCGAAAAGCTGAAGCAGGCTCCAGGAGAAATCACGATCATCGCCATTGGCCCACTCACCAACCTGGCCGCCGCCGAGAAAAAGTCGCCCGGTGTGCTAAAGCTGGCAAAAGAAATCGTCATCATGGGCGGCGCGTTTGCGGCTCCGGGCAACATCACGCCGGAAGCCGAGTTCAACATTGCCTACGATCCAGAGGCGGCGCAGTTGGTCTTTGCGACTTGCGACAATCTGATCGTGCTGCCGCTGGACGTGACGCGCCATGTGGTGTTTACGCCAGCGATGGCAGGGCAAGTAATGGAGGTCGCGCCGACCAGCCCGATTTCTAAATTTGTGATGGGCTTGTGCAAATTCATGGTGGGCACGGCGCTAGCGTTTCGCGAAACCGAGGGGCAGCAGGGCTTTTTGGTGCATGATGCCTCGACGCTGGCGTATTTGTTCTATCCCGAAACGCTGCGCTTTCGCCGGGGGCAGGTAGAAATCGAAATCCTGGGACAATGGACACGGGGCAAGACGCTGCTAGACAATCGCCATAAGGTGAAACCGGGTGCGAACGCTTGGGTAGCGACAGAGATTGACAGCGTGAATTTGCTGGCGCTGATGATTGAGGATTTGAAAGTCTTGGTTAAGGATTGACGCTGCGGATCGTCGCCACTAGTAGTTGCTGCCAGGATGCACGGTTGCTCCTGCGGCGGATAGTCGCAGCGGATAGTCGCAGCGGATAGTCGCAGCAAATACTGGCGGCGAATACTGGCGGCGAATACTGGCGGCTGATATCAGGGGTTTGCAGTCTGCGGACTTGCAGTCTGCCTAGCACTTCCGGGCGAGGGATGGGGAAGGGAGGCTGCTGCTGAGCAAATCTCGCAGCCCGCGCAGGGGTGCAACCAAGCGTCGGCTCAGGGCTGGCGGGCAGAGCAGTAGCGCTCCCTGTGCTAGCCCCTTGAGTGAGAGTCGGTTTCGCCAGCCGTAGCCCGCTGAGCAATAGACCTGCAAGGCAGAGAGGCGATCGCCCAAGGAGAGCCAGCAGTTGACCGCTGGGGTGGCGTATTTTTGCAACTGCACCAGGCGGACTGGCTCCAGTTCTCTCGGCAGGCTTACCCGCCGCAGCAGGTCAAAGGTGAGGTGCGTATAGTTTTGGGTGGCGGTGATGGATTCGTCCGTGGCGCGATAGCTGGCTGTGTACTCATCTAGAAAATAGAACGCTTCGGACACTGCCGCCAGCCGCAGCCCAAAGTCGAGGTCGCAGGCGCTGCCCACCTCGGCCCGATCTCGATAGCCGACCTGACGGGCGATCGCCGTTTTCACCATAAACCCGTCGTTGGGAAACTGCGCCACCAGCGCCGACTCCATCGGGCAAGATTGCCGCCCCGCCCGCGCCGCGACTCGGCGATATTTCGCGTTTAGCGCCAGGGAGGCTGAAAGGTCTACACGCCCTTGGTGATCCATCCAATACTGCTTGCCAAAAGCCGCGCTGATGGATGGATCGGCCTCGAAGCAGGCCGCAAGTTTGGCGATCGCCTCCGGCAAGAGCAAATCATCATCATGCAGCAAAATCAGCAAGTCGCCTGTGGCCAGATGAAAGAGCTGGTTAACGTTCCTGGCCTGGCGGAGTGCGGGCTTGTTGCGGACGTAGCGCACCTTTTGGTTGGCAATCCAGTCTGCCAGCGCTTGCTTCGTCAGGTCATCAGGAGAATCGTCGCTCACCCAAACTTCCAGGTTGGGATACTCTTGCTCCAGCGCAGACCTCACCGCTTCGCACACCAGATCGGGGCGGCGATAGGTGGGAATGCAGACAGAAACAGAAGAGGGCATAGTGGGTAGAGATCCCTGCTGAGGTGGTGTTGCCGCTGGTGTCGAGTGCTACCATGCAAATCCTGCTAAGAGTTTAATGGAAACTTGCCCGATGGGATAGTTCGCTAAAGCATGGTTTTGGCATTGGGGCGATCGCCCATACAGCGCGAATTTGCGGTATGCAGCGATCCGGTATTTGCAGGGCGTTTGGGACTAGAATTTTACCTGGGATAACGTTGGCCCGTGTTTATCTAGGACTAGGTATCTGGGGCTTAGTATCCAGGATTTAGCGATCCAGCGCGATCCAGCTTAGTAATCGAACTCTTAGAGGATGTTTGAAAAGTCCTACTGTTTGTAGCAAAGCGTGCAAGATCCCCCTAAATCCCCTAAAAAGGGGGACTTTAAGGCGATTTCTCCCCTTTTTAAGGGAGGCTAAGGGGGAATCTCTGAGTGCTTAACATTACAGGCGATACCTTTTCAAACACCCTCTTAGTCATCTCATTGGGAATATCACAGGTTTAGTCCATGACTGCTGCTCTTCCTTCACAATCTGCCCCGCTGCCGCTGACTTCGCGGTTGGTCAATGTGATTTTGTCAATCAAGCCCCTGGCGCTGTTGGCCAAGCACAACGCCCGCAACATGATGATTAAGCGGGCAGAGGCGATCGGCGTGTACTGGCGGCAGGAAGTGCAGGCGCTGCGGGCGCGGGGCGAGGGCACGACCTTTTCGCCAGCCTGGGAAGAAGACCTGGCGGCGGTGCAAAATCCCGATTTGGTGTATCCCGACTACTACTGCTGTTCTTTCCATGCCTACGAAGAGGGCAACCTGGGCTGGGAGCCTGCGATGGAGGTGGAAGTAGCAGCCCACGCGGTTCACGCCCGCATCTGGCCCGATGGCGGCGCAGAGGGCGATACGCGGCTCCGCCAGAGCTTTTTGAACCTTTTGAAAGAGCAAGGCCCGGAAGATCCTCAGGCCATTCTGGATCTGGGATGCAGCGTGGGCATGAGTACCTTTGCGCTGCAATCCCTCTATCCGCAGGCGGCGTTGACGGGGGTGGATCTGTCGCCCTACTTTTTGGCGATCGCCCACCACCGGGCCCGCACGGGTCGCCAGCCCAACAGCCTGCACACGCTGCAAGTCATGGGGCCAAAACCCGATGCGCCTGCGCCCCGCTGGCTGCACGCCGCCGCAGAAGAGACGGGCTTGCCCGATGCCTCCTTCGATCTGGTGTCTGCGTTTTTGATTTTCCATGAACTGCCCCAGTCTGCGGCAGTGCAGATTTTGCAGGAGGCGCGGCGCGTGCTGCGGCCCGGCGGCACGTTTGCCCTGATGGACATGAACCCCCGCTCGGAAATCTACGCCAAGATGCCGCCCTACATTTTGACCTTGCTGAAAAGCACCGAGCCATACCTGGATCAATACTTTTCGCTCGATCTGGAGCAAGCCCTAGTCGAAGCAGGCTTCGAGCCGCCCACCATCACCTGCAACACGCCGCGCCACCGCACGGTGATCGCCCGCGCCCGCTAGGTCTTCAGCCCCAAGGTTTAGGACCGTCGAGGTGAATTGGCTGAATTTCTGCCTTTTGTGAGAGCGCGGTCAACCCCTTGCTGTATCGTCGGGTCGAGGAAAAATCAGAACCGCCCAAGCATACTGAAATTGGGCATACTGGTGAGTAGCGCTGGTGCATCAGGCAAGCCATAGGCTGGTTGCGCTGGATTAGCTGTTCGCGAGTCTGCCCAAAATTTTGGAAACATGAGCGATCGCCCAATGGGGGCTTCTGATGACAAAACCTAACGCTTCTGCAAAATTGGCTGGGGTGCCCAAGTCGCCCGAAGAAATTCAGCGCGAAAAGCAGCGGATGTACGACGTGCTGTTCCTGCTGGAGCAGTTGTTTCATCGGGAAGAGGCGACCGTCAAGCTGGTTCTGGGCTGTCTGTATGACGTGGGCGCAGTGAACCTAATTAACCAGAAGCTGACCTTTCGCCCGCTAAACCGTTTAGGCAAGGGCACGGCGCGATTGTCGAAACCGCTCTTTACGGCGATCGCCATCCGCTGGTTTCACAAAAATGTCCCCCACCTTTTGACGGAATGGCTGCACAGCAAGGTTCAATTTGAGCCAGAGGAGCCAGTGAAACCCGCAGCCGAAGCGGTCAAGGCAGAACTGCAAGAGACTGCAACGGCGGCAAACGCTGAGGTGGTGCAGCCCGCTGCGGTGGCTCCGGATCAAACGGCCCTGCTGTCCGAAGGCTCTGCGCCGCTGCTCCAGCCCATCTCGCCTGATGAAGCAACCTACAGCCCCGTGGCGCTGGAGTTGCAGCCCAGGGAGTTGCAGACGAACCAGACAAACCAGGCGAACCAGACGAACGGCAAAGCGGCGATCGCCCAATCTGCCCAGCCCATCGCGCCGATGACTCAGAACGGCACGCTGCACCTGGTAGCTGATGCGTCCCCCATCACTCGCCCGGTTGAGCATTCCACCGTTGTTGCTTCCGTTGCGCCTGTAGCGCCTGTTGTAGCGGCTTCCTCGATCTCGCTCCAGGAGTCCGAAATGATGCCCCGCACGGCGGCACTGGCGGTGATGGAGGACTATCGTCAGGAGATTGCCCGACTGCGATCGCGCGTGAATTATTTGGCGATCGCCTTGATCAGCGTCAGCGGCATCCTCACGAGCGCCCTCCTGTGGGTTGCGACGAACCCCCCTGGCAATACAGTCGAAGCCGAAACCCGCCCGCAGCCTGTGCTGACCCAGCCCGCCATTGGCAGCGGCGCAGCAGAGTAGGAAATGAGAGTAGAGAGGGAGCTATACCTTTGCCAGCGCTGGCTCCTCTGCCTGCGATAACCCGCTCTGCTGCACAGGCAGCCCGTAGACCTCGGCGGAGTTGTTCGGGCTTTCGATTAGCTTGACTTTGTGCAGCTTTGCGCCAATTGCCCGAATCGGGTCTTCCAGCAGGTCGCGAATATGGACAGCGATGTTCTCCGCTGTAGGCACGACCTTTGCAAAATAGGGAATGTCGTGGTTCAAAAACGTGTGATCAAACGGTTCCACAACATGTTCATCGACCGCCTTCTGAAAGGCAACCAGATCGGCGATCATGCCCGTGCGCGGATCAATCTCGCCCTTAATCGTCACTTCTAGGTGATAGTTGTGGCCATGACCGTGAATTCGGGCGCACTTGCCGTAGATTTCTGAGTTCTGCTCTAGGGTAAGGTGCGGCAGCGCCAGACGATGTGCCGCGCTGAAGTGGGTGCTGATCGTGAGGTAGGCTTCCATGTCGTTTCCTGTGTAGTCGGCCCAGAGTTCGGGATGTTCAAAAAGCTGAATGTTGATGATGGGCAAGTGGGGCGCGAGGCGATGCCAGATGACCCGCGCAATATTTTCCGTCGTGGGCAAGGTCTGCTGAAACTCGTCCCACACGTCGTTGAGATAGGCAAAGTTAAGCTGGCTCGTCACTTCTCGCTTAATCACCTGCTTCACATCCGACAGGTTTAGCACCATGCCATAGTCATCTAGCTCGCCCTCCATTGCTACGTACAGCATGTAGTTGTGCCCGTGTCCTGGGGCCTGGGCGCATAGCCCAAACTGTTGTCGATTCTCGTCTTCGCTTAGCTCCGGTAGCCAATAGCGATGGCTAGCCGAAAACTCAGCCCGACGATTGATGATGCATTTCATAGAAAAGCTGCTGGTAGAAAAGCCGCTGGACAGTTGTAACGTTCTGTAAAGATACTAGCGTTTCGCCTGGGCGGATGGGGGCGGGAGAGCGGCGTTAAAACGCTGAAGCCTGTGTCTGGAGCGTTCCGCTACCCTTCTTCTAGCCAAAGCTCGTCGCTGGCATGATGCACCGTTTTTACCCACTTCAGGCGCTTGGGACGAATGGACATGCGGAGGGTGGTGCTGGCTACGATCGCCAGCCAGTGGAGCATGTAAATCGCGCCGTGCAAGGTTTGCAGCAGGAGTGAAAAACCGGGGTGGGTGCGGCCGCGGCGCACGTCTTCCAGTTCTGCTTTGGCTTCGGTGCGGGTCTGGAAGCGACGCAGGCCGATCATCATGCCCACCATCGACATGACCAGCGTGAACCCGGTGAGCGGGCCAAAGATGGGAAGACGACTGCGGGCGATCGCCATCAGCAGATCCGGCAGCGCTGCCGTCGGCATGATGTACTGAAACATGAAGAACGTCAGCAGATCCATCGTCTTGCGAGTGCCCATGCGGTTGCGAACGATCCAGCGCCAGTAGTCGAGGTAGCGCTGATAGCCGCCCTCCGCCCAGCGGTTGCGCTGATGCCACAGCCCGCCCAAGCGCGTTACGCCTTGCTCTTGCACCGCAGGCATGGGCAAAAAGTCAATGTCCCATCCGTCTAGGTGTAGGCGAATGGTCAGATCCAGGTCATCGGTAATGGTTTCTTCGTTCCATGCGCCGCAGCGTTCTAGCGCCGCCCGCCGCACAAACTGACCGTTGCCGCGCAGTTCGCCAATGCCGCCTACTGCAATTCGCTGCTGCTGGTAATACGCATCTAGCGCCATTTCAGCAACCTGGCCCTGAATCCAGAAATTCCCTGAATCGGGATGGTTGGTGGCCTGGGCGATCGCCTTTCGCACCTGCACTGCGCCTACCCGCGCCGACTGGAACAAGGGCAGCACCCGCCGTAGCAGATCCGCAGGCACGTCCGCATCAGCATCAAACACGCCAAAGATTTCGCCCTTTGCCAGCGCACAGACCTGGTTTAATGCGCCCGACTTGCCACCGCTGGCCTCGGCTCCGCGCCGCAGCACTTTCAGTTGGGGATACTCACTTTTCAACTTGTCCAACACTTGGGGCGTGCGATCGGTGCTGTGGTCATCCACCACCCAGAGTTCATAGCGACTGGCTGGATAGTCGATTTCACACAGCGCCCGCACCAAGGGCCCAATCACGCCCTCCTCGTTCTTGGCCGCCACCATCAGCGATACGAAGGGCAGATCCGCCGAGTTGTCGCTGGTCAGCGGGTGGGGCAGGGGGCGGGGACGGGCCGCCATCAGCCGCAAGATGTGAACCCCCATCAATGCCGTTAGACCATACACCACCCACGCCCCCCAGGAAACGAGATGGAGGGCGATCGTGCTGCTCCACACAATTGTCATTGCCAGGGCTGCTTTGCCCCTGCGTCCCGCCAGCCCGCGATAAAACTGCGACTGCGGATCGTCTGCATCGGACAAGTCAGACACGATGGCATGAATCGGCTCTAGCTCATCGTATTCGTCGTCATACCAGGACTGCTGCGGCATAGGTTCACCCTTTGACGGCTTCCGTCATGATGCAGAGGTCTAAATCGGTCAAATCTAAATCTGGGAAATTCTAAATCTGGGAAATTCTAAATCTGGAAAGAATTTAGATCCGGCAAACTAAAAGGAATCGAATCAAGAAAAATAACGCGATTGCAACGTTCACGCTGC
>NZ_DVEA01000037.1:0-1692 GCF_015295965.1 Thermoleptolyngbya sp. M55_K2018_002 | reverse complement strand
ACCCACCCGCGCCTACAATAAAGTCATCTGAGGACGTTTGAGGTTTTGCTATGCTGCCGATCGACCTACAGCACTTGCCCTCCAGCGAAGAGCTACCTTGCTCAGACGACACGCCTGTGGACAACGAAGACCAGAATCTTTTGCCCAATATCCTGCTGTTTTTGCTCAACTCGATTTGGGCGAACCGCAACGATTGGTACTTTGGCGTGGACATGGGCATCTATCACACGACGGGCAAAAGTCCGAGAGTGCCAGTAATTCCCGATGGATTTTTGAGTTTGGGGGTTGACCGTCGCAAGCCGAGCCGCAAAGGACGCGGACGGCTCAGCTATGTGCTGTGGGAAGAGAACAATATTCCGCCGATTTTGACGCTGGAGTTGGTTTCCCACAGCTATGGCGGGGAGTATGACGAAAAGATGGACATCTACGCCCGCCTGGGGGTGCTGTACTATGTCATCTACAATCCAGAGTTTTGGCAGCGGGACGGGCATCAGCCTTTTGAGGTTTACAAATTAACCGATGGGCAGTACGAGTTGCAGATTGGGGAGCCGTACTGGATGCCGGAGGTGGGGTTGGGCATTGGGCGACATCAAGCGCTGTTTGGCAATTTGCCGCAGGAGCAGTTGGCGTGGTTTGATGCGAAGGGCGATCGCTACCTGAGTGAAGCTGAAATCGAACGGCAGCGGCGAGAACAACTAGAGGCTTTTTTGCGATCGCACGGCTTTGATCCAGACCAGTTGCCGCCCGGCTAAGTGCTTGACAAGTGCCTGAACAATAGGGGCGACGGAGAAGGGCGTTTCTTCAGCAAAATCCGGTTCAAGGCCTAAGCGCTACGCCCCAGCCCCTAGCTTGGTTAACAGCGCTTGGGTAGCTTGGGTCGGCTGTTGCGCTTGCATGATGGCTCGCACGACGGCAACCCGGGTTGCGCCAGCAGCGATTACGTCGCCCAGATTTTCGGCATCGATGCCGCCGATGGCAAACCAGGGTATGGGCGAATGGGCTGCGGCGTAGCGCACGTAGTCCAGGCCAGCAGCAGCTTTGCCTGCTTTGGTTGGCGTTTCGTATACGGGGCCCACGCCAATGTAGTCTGCGCCTTCGCTAAGGGCCCGCTGCATTTCGTCGGGGTTGGTGGTGGAGCGGCCGATGATGCGGCTGGGGCCGAGGATTTGCCGGGCCAGGGCGATGGGAATGTCCTGCTGACCCAGATGCACGCCATCGGCATCGACGGCCAGGGCAATGTCTACTCGGTCGTTGACCAAAAACAGGGCATCGTAGCGACGGCAGAGGTGACACAGCTTTTCGGCAAGCTGGAGCCGGGTGGGGTCGTCGGCGGTTTTGTCGCGATATTGCACCAGGCTCAGCCCGCCCTGGAGCGCGGCTTCCACAATGGGCAGCAGGTGTTCGTGGGGTGAGGTGACGAGGTAGAGGGGCGATCGCCGCAGTTTGTGCATCCGTCCGTCGTGCGATCGCCCCATGAGTTGGCTGTCTAGCTCATAGACGCGATAGCGGAGTTGTTTGCAGGCGGCGGCCATTTCGGGCCGGTCAATCTTGCTGTATTCCTCCAGCACCCGCAGCGCCTCTTGCACCCGGCAGAGGTTGGCTCGCAGCAGCGCATCGAGGCTGGGACGCTCCATTTCGGCGGTGTGGGTCAGGTCGATGCCGGGGTCGCCGGGGGTGTCGCGGGCGGCTCGC
>NZ_DVEA01000345.1:0-1696 GCF_015295965.1 Thermoleptolyngbya sp. M55_K2018_002 | reverse complement strand
CGAGAAATCATCCAACTACGTCAGTCCTACTTGTTTTGCACTCGATTGTTTGGCGCTCGAATAGCTTCGGTTCGGCCGATTCTCTGAAAGGGCGCTTGAGATGGCACTGTGGCTAAAGCGGCTGGAAACCCCGCAGACGTTAGGCAGGCCATCCAAAATCCAAAATTCAAAATCCAAATTACCCTCTCAAAGCAGCGATCGCCACCTGAACAAATCGCCCCCAGTTTGGGCTTGCCAAAAACTCCACGTAGCGCCGCGCCACCTGCTGCAAGGTGCGGTGGTTGGCAAACCAGATGGGCTTGGGGCGGATGTGGAACGGGGCGTAGACCACGGATTTTTGGGGATAGTCGAACAGGTATGCATTGTGAACCATGCCGCGACCGGAGCCGATGTCGCTGAGGGGGTTGCCGGGAAAGGCTCCCCAGGTGAGGGCGCTGAGCAGGAAGTTCATGCCTGTCCAGGCGTTGATCCCGATATTGCCATAGCGCAGTTGGGCGATCGCCCGCTCGACCGCCGCTGCATTTTGTCGCCGCGTTACCGGGTCGATTAGCAGGACGCAAGACAGCGTGCCCCAGAGGATTTCATTGGCAAAGTCTACAGCCTGTTGCAAAAACGCTGCGGTGTCGCCCGCGTCTAGGCTGACTTCGGCCAGCACACCGCAAAAGGCTTCCGTCGTCAGGGCATATTCGCCGGGGACGGGGGGCACGTCGGGGATTAGCGTCCAGGGCACAATGTCGGGGGTGCGGGGCGCAAGGGCGATCGCCTGCGGGTAGCGGTCGAGAAATGCCTGATAGCGATCCTGTGCGCCGGGATAGTAGGCCTTGCGGGCGGGTGTGGCGGCCAGCGCAGACTTCAGCGCGGCCAAAAAGTCGTCTCGCTGCGTCCAGTGCTTGGACAGCACCAGCACCTTACCCGCGACACAGTTGAAACTGGCGTTGTGGGCGACCATGCTAGCGACGTGCTGCGCTTGGTATTGCAAGTCGGCGACCGACCAGCGACCCGGCACCACCAAAATCGGCGTGACGCAGCCCAGTTCTGAGGTGATGGGCTTGGCAAGCACGGGCTGATTTGCGGCCTTGCGCTCGGCCTGCTCTGCGAGCGGGTTGCCCCAGACAATTGCATCGTGGGTGTGGTGCGATCCGGTGACGTGAATCGTGTCAATGCCTTCGTGCTGGCAAAGGAATGCACCCACTGCTGCATCCCCGGTGATCATTGCCAAAAACCCGCCCTCGATGAGGGGCCGCAAGGCAGTTTCCAGAAACGGCTTTATATAGTCATTCACCGGGTTGAGCTTGAGCAGCACCACCTGGTTTTCGGCGAAGAGTTTCGACAGCACGTCCATCGGGGCGATCGCCGACACATTGCCCGCCCCCAGCACCAGCGCCACGCCCGCAGTTGAGTGGCCACCTGGCCGGTAAATTCGCCCCTGGCTGGCGGGCTGGTCTGGCTCGACCCATACCTCGCCCCGAAACCCCAGCCACATCAGCCGATCTTGCACATTGTCGGGAAACACCTGGGCCACCTGCTGCCCGTCTGCCCGCAAGCGCACAGACACGGGGCGCGGCTGCCCCCCTGCTGCCAACGCCTGAATCAGCAGCCGCAAATTCAGCAGCAGGCCCACCGGCCCCAGCAGCCACTCCTCGCCCGCCAGCGGCGCATTGGGATCAATACCCTTGGCACGACAGGCGGCGATCGC
>NZ_DVEA01000244.1:0-9032 GCF_015295965.1 Thermoleptolyngbya sp. M55_K2018_002 | reverse complement strand
CCGCCGACCGATCCCGACGCGCAGATTACTCGACTGCTGGAGCAAATTGCCCATCTGCATCGACAGTCGGCCTCAGCGGCTCAATTGCAGGACGCTTATCGCACGCTAGGGGATGCCTATCGCGATCGCATTGAGCAGGGCGACACCAGTCTGCCCACCCTGATGGCTGCGCTGCAAGCCTACGAGCAGGTGATGGTGCGCCTGCCGGATAAATCGCCATTGTGGACGGATTTGCTGAACGACGTGGGCAATCTCTGCTGGCTACTGTCGCGCAATCCGCCCGCTCCTGACCAGGTGTTGCCCAACCTGCGGCAGGCGATTCAGTCTTATCAACTGGCGCTGAAAAAGCTGGACACCCACACCCAGGCCCAGAGCTATCCCATGCTGCACAACAACCTGGGGGCAGCCTACGCCGATTTGGCCCGCTACGAGCAGCCCATTGAGAATTTACAGAAATCGGCGCAATCTTACCGAGAGGCGCTGCGCTATCGGGATGCCAGCAGCGATCCCGCCCGCTATGCCTCGACGCAGAATAACCTGGGCACGACCTACTGGAATCTGGCGCAACACCACCAGCCCAAAGAGTCTCTGAAGCGGGCGATCGCCGCCTATCAGGAAGCACTGAAATATCCCAATAGCCAGCCGCCGCTGAGCTACGCCATGATCCAAAACAACCTGGGCACGGCGCTGTGGAGTTTGGCGCAGATCGAGCAGCCAGAGGTCTACCTGCCCAAGGCGATCGCCGCCTATCGTCAATCGCTTCAGCAGCGCACCCTGGATGCGGCTCCGGCCGCCTTTGCCGCCACACAAAACAACCTGGGCACGGCCCTCTGGCATCTGGCGCTGTGTCTGGGCGATCGCCCCCAAGAGCAACTTCAAAAGCTCCAGGCAGCCATCCAGGCTTACGAAGCCGCATTGCAGGGCGTAGCAAAGCTCGAAGCGCTATCCAGCCCAGTCATGCTCAGCTTTGACCCCGCCACCACACACAACAACCTCGGCCTCGCCTATTTCCACATTGCCACCCAGGTTCCCCGGCTCTTGGGCACTGCGCCAGAGGTCGCCCCCCTCGAAAAAGCGCTGCACCACCATCTCCAGGCCGCCACCCGATGGCAGCACCAGCCGGAACTGCGGCAAGCGGCGATGCAGAGCGTGTTGCAAACCCTGAAAGCCTTTTACGAACTGTTTGGAACGGCAGGGCAAAATCAGGCGCTCTCGACCGTACCTGCCCACTTGCTACCCGAACTCTTGCCCCGCCTATAGTTCCGCTGTGTTACGCGGCCTATAGTACGCAGCCTGTAGTATGCAATCTGTAGTACGCATCTGTAGCACACCGCCTGTAGCACGCAGCCTGCGAGAACCATACTTCCAGTCCATACTTTTCCATAAAGACACCACCTGCTTTTTCTCCTATCGTTGAAAGCGCCAGGACTTACGCACCTGCGATACGTTTTCTGGGTTTTGGGCGATTTCTCGTGAGCTGCGCCTGCGAGGAGTCGTCCAACTGCGTGAGTCCTAAGCGTTAAGGGATGCCAACCAGTTGGGTTAATAAACCCATCGACTGACTTTGCTGCGGCATCACTCAAGCTAAAATCCATAGACGACTTTAGGAGAACCATAGGAGAGCATGGTGCAATGATGAAACGCTTCACATCGTTCAAGTCTGCCAAGTCTCGGTCTGCCAATTCTGCAAACTCTACTGAAACGACCACTCCAAAATTTAAGACTCTAACCCACCCAGGCGCATCAGCCGATGGTTCAGGCACATTGAGGCTGCGCTGGCTGGGACGAGGCGGGGCGATCGCCCTCCTGTTGGCCGCAGCCGCCTGCCAACCGCCTACGCCGACCAGTAGCACGTCTAGCCCAGCCGCCAGCCCGGCCGCAGGCGGATCGGGTGCGCTGAAACTGGGGACGCTCTTGCCTGTCACGGGCGACCTGGCCCAATATGGACAGCCCATGCAAGATAGCGTCGGGTTCTTGGTGGAAACCGTCAATGCCTGTGGAGGCGTGATGGGGCAACCCGTGCAACTGGTGTCCGAGGACGACCAGACTGATCCAGCAGCAGGGGCATCGGGCATGACCAAGCTAGCCGAGGTGGATCGAGTCGGCGCAGTGGTGGGCGCGGCCGCCAGTTCCGTCTCCAGCGCTGCTGTGGATATCGCGGTGCGAAATCAGGTCGTGCAAATCTCCCCCTCCAGCACCAGTCCTGTATTTACCGAGCGGGCGAAGAAGGGAGAATTTAACGGCTTTTGGCTGAGAACTGCGCCCCCCGACACCTTCCAGGGTGACGCGCTAGCCCAGCTCGCCAATCAAGAAGGCATCAAAACGATCGCCATCCTCGCCATCAACAATGACTACGGCAACGGACTCGTCCAGGCCTTTGTGCCTGCCTTCAAAGCCTTGGGCGGCACGGTCGTCAACGAATCCAACCCCACCAAATACGCCCCCAACGCCACCAGTTTTGACTCGGAAGTGGGCAGCGCCTTTGGCAGCAAACCCGATGCCGTGCTGATCATCGCCTATCCCGAATCGGGCAGCATCATTCTCAAAGCCGCCCAGGAGCAAGGCTTCCTCGACGGCACGACCAAGGTGCTTTTCACCGACGGCATGAAGACCGACAACCTGGCGGAACTGGTCGGCAAGACGGCCGACGGCAAGTTCATCGTGACGGGGATGATGGGCACGGCCCCTAGTGCAGGCGGCCCGGGGCTAAACGACTTCCGCGATCGCTACCGAGAAAAGTTCAACCGCGACCCACAGGTCTATGACCCCAATAGCTGGGACGCAGCAGCGCTCCTCGTTTTGGCAGCAGAAGCAGCCAAGAGCGGCAGTGGCCCCGCCCTGAAAGACAGCATTCGCAGCGTGTCTAACCCCCCCGGTGAACAAACCACCGACATCTGCGCAGCGCTGGCCCTTGTTCGCGAGGGCAAGGACATAGACTTTCAGGGGGCAAGCGGCAGCCTGGACTTTGACGAGCAGGGTGACGTGGTGGGCAGCTACGACGTTTGGACGGTTAATGATGCCGGACAAATCGAGGTCAAGTCCACGATTAACGTCGGCGGATAAAATTGGCGGGTAGCGTCGCCAGATAGCGCCGGACGACTTCGTTTCATCCGGAAAAAGGCTTTGCCTGAACCCAACGCAGAGAAGAAGGCATGGAGGGTTCAGGCAAAGCCTAAATGGTCGGTATATTGCCAGATTCGGTATATTGCCAGATATTGCCAGTATTTGGAATTCTGAAGGCTTGGCTGAAGATCCTTAGCCCAAGACATCAGCCCAAGACATAGAACCAAGAGCGATTCAGGCTGGAACAAGCTCAGCAGCCCTCCTCAAGCAGCCCTTCTCAAAAGAGATGCAAAGAGATGCGGCAAACTCAGACCCGCACACGCTAACAGGGCTGAGGTGCTTTGAAATCCTGGAAAGCCAGTTAAAACCTGGAGGCTAAAATTTAGCTGCCTGCGGAAACCAACTTGCGCTGCTTTTCAATTTGGAGCTGCTGGAGCAGGGCCTCGGCCTCGGCGCGGAGGTGCAACAGCTCAAGCTGATGGGCTTTGTCGTAGGGAAGCTTGTTCAGCTCTGGAGCGGGGGTGGCTGAAACAAGACTGCGATCGCTCTCAACTGCGGGGTTATCTAGCATAGCTCGGTCACCAACGTTACCAACTACAACGTCACCAACTACAACGTCACCAACAATGGGAGAAACAGACGCATCCACAGAAACATTCACTGCTTGACCAGTAGAAACCTGATCCAGAGACAGATGCAAAGTTGCGCTAGTCATTTGTACTCACTCACACCATTAAGTAATCTTAACTTAGTGCTAAAGATTGATCCTAGTCAAATAATTGATGCACCCACCGCAGAATGTGGCAGT
This sequence comes from Thermoleptolyngbya sp. M55_K2018_002, assembly GCF_015295965.1. NCBI lineage: Bacteria > Bacillati > Cyanobacteriota > Cyanophyceae > Oculatellales > Oculatellaceae > Thermoleptolyngbya > Thermoleptolyngbya sp. M55_K2018_002. The sequence goes on along the minus strand of NZ_DVEA01000244.1, from coordinate 5,161 downwards.
TTGGGCACTGGTCAGCGTCCCGACCAAACGGCAGCGCGATCGCACTCAGTTGCGCCTGTTCTCACGGGTTACGTAGCCAGCCCTCTGCGGGTAGACTTGAGATCCATCCCCCATTTCGATCTGTCCCTCATTTCACTCCAGTTGTGCGATTGCCTTGTGCGATCGCCTTGTGCGATCGCCCGCTTGCTGAACATGCCTTCCTCAGACCGCTTTTTCAAACTGCTTTTTCAAATCGAGCCTGAGTCTGAATCGAGTCCGAGTCTGAATCGAGTCCGAGTCTGATGAAGCCTCAGCCACTATAGGCGAAAATGGGAATCTTGAAACGAGTTTTGTAGCACCCTTTTAGAGATAGCCTTTTGAACACAGCGTCTAGATTCAGCAGTCCGAGCTTTTTGGAGCGGGGTTGAGACTGAAATACTAAATCTCAGTCTGAATCTCAATCTGAATCTTCAAAATCGACCTTCCAGCTAAGAGACTCCTGTTTTGCCCAATTAGTTGCCTGAAACCAACGCCACTTTTCGATAAAACTGCTTTTCAGCAAAACCGCTTTTCACCGCTTTTCAAACTTACGCTCAGTGATATTGCCGTGACCCTGACTTCTGATTCCCATCTGGTTCAACCTGTTGATCGACCTGCAAGTTCTGCCAGCAGCGCGGCTGCCTGGGGCGGGCTGATCGAAACCTATCGCCGCTATCTGCCCGTGACGGCGCAAACGCCGGTGGTGACGCTGCTAGAGGGAAACACGCCGCTGATCCCCGTTCCGGCGATCGCCCAAGAGATTGGTCGCGGCGTGCAGGTGTTTGTCAAGTACGACGGGCTGAACCCGACGGGCAGCTTCAAAGACCGGGGCATGACCATGGCCATTTCCAAAGCCAAGGAAGCCGGAGCCGAAGCGGTGATCTGTGCCAGCACGGGCAATACCTCCGCTGCGGCCGCCGCCTACGCCAGACGGGGCGGGCTGCGTCCCTTTGTGCTAATTCCCGATGGCTATGTGGCGGTGGGCAAGCTGGCCCAGGCGCTCCTCTATGGCGCAGAGGTGCTGGCGATTCAGGGCAACTTTGACCGGGCGCTGCAAATTGTGCGCGACATGGCAGAGCATTACCCAATTACGCTGGTGAACTCGGTCAATCCCTACCGCCTAGAGGGGCAAAAGACCGCCGCCTTTGAAATTGTGGACGTGCTGGGTACTGCGCCCGACTGGCTCTGCATTCCCGTCGGCAACGCGGGCAACATCACCGCCTACTGGATGGGCTTTTGCCAATATCACCAGGAAGGCAAGTGCGATCGCCTGCCCCGGATGATGGGCTTTCAGGCGGCGGGCGCATCGCCCCTGGTCAGCGGGGCCCCAGTTCCCCATCCCGAAACGCTGGCCACCGCAATCCGCATTGGCAACCCCGCAAGCTGGGAAAAGGCGATCGCCGTCCGAGATGCCAGCCAGGGCGAGTTCAACGCCGTCACCGACGAAGAAATTTTGGCCGCCTACCGCCTGCTGGCCAGCCGCGAGGGTATTTTCTGCGAACCCGCCAGCGCCTCTTCTGTGGCGGGCCTGCTCAAGGTAAAAGATCGCGTGCCTGCGGAAGCTACCGTCGTCTGCGTCCTCACAGGAAACGGGCTAAAAGACCCCGACACCGCCATCAAGCATTGCGAAAACCAGTTCAAAGGCGGCATTGCGCCGGAGTTGGAGGCCGTCGCGCAGGCAATGGGATTTTAGGAATTTGATCGATTGCGATTTTGGATTTGCGGTGAGGAACTTTAAGCGACTCTTGTTCTCCTGCTCACCACGCAGGAGCACCCGACGGTTTACCCATGCCCTCAGCGGGTTAATCCAATCGCCTGGCCTGGCCCAATATTCGTCCAGATACAGCCGCAAAAAGTCCCGCGCTGCCGCCGGATTGAGCGTGTCCAACGCCGCCACAATCGCAGGAATTGATTCTGCGGTAGGATCTCGCGTTTCGTTAAACCAATTGTTGACCGTGCCACGACTAATGCCCATCGTTACGGCTAGGCGATTTTGGCTAATGCCATAGGTGGTTAGAACAGTTCTTAGCGCGTTGCCTGCTTTACCCATGCCCTCATCGTGTCAGGGGGACATGACGGAGTAAATGTTTGTAATCACAAACACTTGAAGCAAGATGGTGTTTGTGATTACAAACACTCTGCAAAGCATGAGAAGGAACTAACCGCATGAGCAAACCGCTTTTTAATGCTGAAGAATCCCTGAAGCAGTCCGAAAACATCGGGTCGCACCCCTCACAACCGTTCTACAACAAGATGATTTTGGTTGGCGCACCGGACTGGGTGAGTCGAAGGGCGATCGCGCTCCTGCCCAGCTTCAGGGTCTAGACGGGCTAAGATCGGTTCGACGGGCAATTTGGCGAACGGCGTTTACAAGAATTCTGTCGTGGTGAAGCGGGCGAGGCGGGGCTATCTGGTCGATGCGGCGGGGCGATCGCTCCCCAGCGTCAGCACGATCCTCAACGCCACCAAGCCGCCAGAGGCACGAGAGGCGCTGGCAAAATGGCGCGATCGCCTGGGGGCAGAGGAGGCAGGACGCATCGCCACCGCCGCCAGCCGTCGGGGCAGCCAGACCCACGCCCACATCCGCCGCTATCTGGCAGGCGAAAATCCCACCTGTCCCGATGCCGTGCGCCCCTACTGGGAAAGCCTGGAGCCGATTGTTGCAGAAATCCAGAGCGTGCGGCTGCTAGAAGCGCCCGTGTTTCACTATGACCTGGGCTATGCAGGCAAAGTGGACTGCGTAGCCAGCTATCGCGGCGTCCCCTGCGTGCTGGACTGGAAAACGGGCGATCGCCCCAAGGGCAGTATCGAGCGGCTGTATGATGGCCCACTGCAACTGGCGGCCTACTGCGGCGCGGTGAACCATTACTGCGAAGCCGAGAAGATTCACATCCGCGAAGCCATGCTGGTAGTGGCCATTCCCCACCAGCCCGCCGAGGTGTTCTGGTTTGAACCGGGGGCGATCGCCCAATACTGGGGCCAGTGGCAGCGGCGTGTAGGGGAATACTATCGGCGCATGGGGTCGAGATAGCCAAAAAATAGCGGCGATCGCCCTTCCGCAAAAAGCATGAATTGATGATGTAAAGACAGTTGAAACAGTAGTAAACCGCCTGCCGGCGACGGGTTTGGCAAACGTACTCGGAGCTTACGTCACAAAAGTGAGCGGCCATCAGGGAGACAAGACGGTCATCCTGGTCAAACCCTGGACTGGCGGAGCGCCCCCGATGAGGTCGAGCGGCATCGGTTGGAAGCCTGTTCAGGGTGTGGGGTGTCCTTAGCGACGGTTCCGGTTGAGACAGTCTTGATGCCGATTTTAACCGGACGGCAAACGGTCGCAAAACGCCCCAGGAAGTCTTGACGAGCATCCAGCAAGATAACGCCTAATTGCCGCTAATTGGCTTTACAAAGAGGATAAATGGAACCAACCCTGCTCTGATAGGCGCTGCCATGCCTTTTGCACTGCCATGCCTTTTGCAAATGTTGGGGCTTGAAGAGCTGGCGCTTGCGATCGCTCCACTTGTGAACTAGGGCGATCGCCACTTCTACATCCTCTGCAACGGCTGGGTCTTCCTTAGCAACCCAATGCAGCGTTGCCAGCATCTCCATGCCATAAGGAGTCTTAAAGCCCTCAATCAGCTGGCTCACCTGCTCCAGCCGTTCGCGGGCATCCTGATGAGCCGCCAAAAACGCCTCTGCCTAGGCGTGCCCCTCTAGCAGCACATACATCTGGGAATGCTGAGGGCGATCGCCGTAGCCCTTGATATGGTGACCGTTGCGAAAAACCCTTGAAACTACCCAGCTTAAAGGGTTTCGGGATAAAAGCCGGTGATGAGATTTGAACTCACGGCCGCTCGATTACGAATCGAGTGCTCTACCACTGAGCTACACCGGCAAGGCTGCATCGAGCGTTGCAAAGTCAATTTTTACAGACAATCATGAATTGTAGCAGCCCTGAGTGATTTATGAAATGGGTTTCTGCGCCCAGAGGTGGGCTGCGCGGGTTTTCTACGCTTCCAAAAATCGAGAGGCCTTACGCAGTTGGACAATTTCTTGTGGGTGCAGCCCGCGAGAAGTTGTCCAAAACCCAAAGAGCGTATCGCAAATGCATAAGTCCTGATCGATTCAGACCAGTCTATCTGGGATTACTCCGGGTTGCCCTGTAGTCAAAGCCAGTTGCTACAAAACAGCGGGGCGAAGCCCAAAGCTGCAAAAGCTACAAAAGCACCTATCATGAGTAGGTCTATTTTCAGCGCTTGCTTTGGAGCGCTTTGAGCGAACTAGATTTGGGTGTTGCCGATGGTACAACTGATTCTGCGTGTGAATACAGCAACCGTGTTTAAGCTGCGGCCCGAGCCGACTTCTCTGTTGCAGCCCAATGAAATGGTGGCGATCGCCTCTGGCAACACCTACCCGCTGCATTCCTATGCCTACGCCAATATCAATGGCTCCTTCAACGGACATATAAAGTTTGCATTGCAAAACCGAACCATCAACGGATTCAACACCTGGTTTGTGTCGAGTCTGGATGCCCAAGTCGAAGCCAACGGGGTCGTGGTCTACCCGCACGAAGATCAAGAGAGCATACCGATCCTCTGGATTAATCAAAATACAATCCTGAAGCGCCGCCCGGTCGATTCATCTGCGTTGTCCCCTTCAGAACGAGTCTCGATCCAGCGGGGACGGACGATCAACCTGCATTCCTACGCCTTCGCCGACGCGCAGGGCGAATTTAACAACCATATTAAGTTTGCCATTCGCGATCGCGCTGATTTTATCAACGGGCTAAGCACTTGGTTCGTGTTCAATCAGCACGCTTTCGTCACCTTCGATGGAGACGTGGTGTATCCCCCCGAAGACCCCAATGCGTTTATCTTGCGAATTACGCAAAACACGCTGTTCAAACGTCGCCCGGTGCAGTCGTCGCAGCTTGCGCCCAACGAACAGGCTCCTGCCGTTCCAGGGACGCTGCTGGTGATTGACAACTATGCCTTTGCCGATGCCCAGGGATCGTTCAACTCACACATCAAGTTTGCCCTCAAGTACGTCAAAGACAATATCTACGGGTTTAACACCTGGTACGTATTTGACCAACATGCGCGAGTCGAGCAGGCAGGCAGAGTCGTTTATCCCAGACCCCAACCGA
>NZ_DVEA01000439.1:0-9085 GCF_015295965.1 Thermoleptolyngbya sp. M55_K2018_002 | reverse complement strand
CGCCACCGCCTGCGGCTCCAGAGGGATGGGCTACCCCGCCATTGCCGCCCATGCCGCCGCCGCCCTGGCCCAGTCCAGCCAGTCCTTGTCCGCCAACGGCAACGTTTTCGCTGAGGGTGACATTGCTGAGGGTGACGTTGCCATCGTAGATAAACAGGGCACCGCCTAGGCCGCCGCCGCCGCCTGAGCCGTCACCCCCCTCGGCTCGGCCCAGGGTTAGCGTCAGGTTTTCAAAGGTGACGTTGCCGCTTTCGATAAAGAAGAGTCGGACATCTCCTTCGTCATTGATACCGTTGCCGTTGGCATCGCCGCTGAGGCTGAAGGTGTTGCCAGTGCTGCTGCGAATCGTGAGGCTGGCGGATTCCCTAATGAAGGGCAGCGCACTGGTCAGAACAATATTGTTAGTAATTTCAATAACATCGGCTTCGGCGTTGGTATTTGTCGAATTGATGGCGTTGACCAGCTCTTGGAACGTTGCAACCGAAAAAGTAGCCATAACTGCTTCTCGTAGATCTGTAAAACTTCAGCGGGTCGTGAATGTCAAATCGCCCGGCCGTTGCCTTAGACAGTGACCGTTAGATCCGGCCCGGACGCGAAATTGACGTTTACGCACGCCAAACAGGCCCCGCTCTGTGACGACCGCAACTCCCAAGAGAGTCCGTGCCCTCCCACAAAACGACGCTAAGCGTGACTTCCTATACAAGTACCTGAGGGCAATCGCCCCTTGCTAGGAAATCTAGTAAGTTTTACGGAGCCTTTAAGTTAAGAGAATCTACGTAAGGCTTGAAAAAACTTTTCTCAGGATTTTTCCGGATACTTCAAAGCATCGAAAGGAAGAAAACTGAGTGATTTACAGAATCAAAGCACTTTTAGTTGCCGAAACCTGTTAAACGCGCTTCTGGAGAAACTTTGGGCCCTTGTCAACGGGTTCGCCTCATACCAAGGCAGCAGGGGACTTGCGAAGATATACGCAGGTCAACACGACAGTAAATGCCGCACAGCGCTGAGTCAACAGTCAGCACAGCATATCGATATCTGGTATAAAAAAGAACCCCTCTTGTGCGTTCTCTGCAAGCACGTCCCGACGGTTCTGGCGGTGTTCCAGCCTTGCCCCAGCGTTGGTTCCAGCGCTAGTTCGACGGGTCGCGCCAGAAGACAATGTTTTCGTTGAGCGTCACCAATTGAGCGCCGGGGTAGTAGAAACTGAGGATGCGGGCGGCCGACCAGCCCAGTCGTCCCAATCGATAGGCCCCCGTTTGGCTCATGCCGACGGCGTGGCCCAGGCCCCCGCCGACAAAGGTGTAGCCCTTGAGTACCGTCATCGTCGGCACGCGGTTTTGCGCTTCTAGCGAATCGCTTGTCGCTTCCTCGGCGGGCTTTGCAGCTTTGATAGGCGCTGTCTCGGCGGCATCGGGTTCGGCAGCAACAGGGGATGGCTTGGACACCGAAGGAGAGAGGTTGGCTTCAACCCCTGTTTCTCCGTCCTCTGGTGCGGCTGAGCTAGGCGCGTTTTGGGGAATGGGCACCTGGGCGTAGACGGGTTCCAGGTAGAACAGGGTGCTGGTGGGGGCATAGAGCGCCCGGAGAATCTCGTCTTTTTCCAGGGTGATTGGGCCGCGATCGCTCTGGATGAGCAGCTTTTGCACCCGACCGGCGGGCGATCGCTCCACCACCTGCAACGACTCCACCCGCGTCAGGTTAGCAAACGGATGGCGCTGACTCTGCAAATAGCGGCGTAGCCCTTCGGCAATGTTTTCTAGAGTGCTTTCCTTGCGCCAGCGGAAGCTGTCCCAGCCTGCTTCATTAAAGCCCTGCCGCAGGTTTAGAAAAGCTCGCAGATTCAATTCGTCCGATAGGGGGCGATTGGCCAAATCCCACACGCCTTCTACGGAGTCCACCACGGCCCGCAGGTAGGGACGGTTTTGCCCGTTCCACACGTCGGTAAAAGGAGCCGTGATGCCGCCCGTGGTGGAGGAATAGAGCGCGTCGATTAGCTCGTTGCGATAGGTCAGCACTTGACCCCGCGTGGCGGCGATCGCCCGATCCGCCGATTCCACCGCGCCCGTCAGCCCTTTGTAAACCTGGCACTGAGTATCAGCACAGAGTTCGTAGCCGTCGATGGCAAATCGCCGCAGGTTTCGCAGGGCATAGGTTCGCGCCAAAATCGCCTGAGCCTGGACTGCGGTGGGCGGCGCAGATGGCCCAATTTCGTGGGGCACAACCCCGCGCAGGTAGGTTTCCGTGGGGACGTAGTTGACGAGGGTATAGTTGCCGTAGGCGTTGGGCTGGAGGCGCAGGCTGCCACCGTAGAGCCGACGGTTTGGCACATTGGCATTGCGAGCCGCGTTGGGAGGCAGTTCGCCTTCGGTGACGAACACGCGGCTGTAGGAAGAGAGAATTTCCACCTCATCGCGCATCAGGCGGTTGCCCTCCACCTCCAGCACAGCGCGGGGCACCTGCCGCTGCACCTGGCGATCGATAAAGGCGGTGCGTGCGCCCTGAGCTTGCAAATTCTTTAGCAGCAGCCGACGCACCAGCGGCGTTTCGTAGGTGTCTCGCTTGGCCCATACCTGCCACTGGCGCGGCTGGGCCAGTTCTACCTCGATGCCGCGCGATCGCCACTGGTTGGCCTGGTCTTCTGCGCTCTCAAAGCTGCGGTGGTTGCCCAACACCACTTTTTCCACCACCTTTGGCTCTGGCAGCGGCTCCATCACCACACCCACCCTCACCGGGGCGGCAGTGGTCACGGTCTGGTCTTGCCCGTCGTCGGTTTTGAAGCGGAGCGAGAGGCGATCGCCCTCGGCAGGTTGCAGCGTCAGCACGTCCTGTGGCTCGTCGCCAAAGCGCTGCACGATGCCGATTTTCAGCACGGGGTTTGGCGGGGCCGCAGTCTGAGCCAAAGCGCGATCGCCCATGCCCAGCCAACAGACCGCCGCAATTGCCGCGCCCGTCAGCCCCGACAGCATAAAGGCAGGGCGCTGAGTGGATGCATCCGGGCTTGCGGGGGCTTTATCCTGGTTCACAAAGCTGCTAAGTCCCATCGTTCCAAGTGATATAAGGGGGCTGCCCATGCTTGCTCTTGATTTGCTCTGCGTTTGACCGACTGACCTGTTTTCTCAGTTTGTTTTCTCAGCTTGCTTTATCAGGTTGCTTTATCAGTTTGCTTTATCTTTGCCAGCTTGGTTTATCTAAAGAACACATCGACCGCGCTAACCGTTCAAGACGGGAGAAATACGGAATCTTGAACCTCACCCAGTACAAATTATGAAGTGCGATATGCCGATCGGCAACGGTTGTGGCTGGCCAGGATATGCCAGGTCAATGTGCCGGGTGCGCTATGACCCTGCGCTATCTTAACGTGAAACTCAAAGTCCGTCCCTCTCAAGAGAGAGTAAGCTGCGACAAATCTTTCAAAACGCCCGTCTCTTCAGAAGAACGCCGATCTAGACTAGAAGAGCGATCGCCCATAAACCGTGGTTCTAATTACGCAATTACACACTAAAATTTGGGCACGCTCTACAGTGCTGGATGTGCCTCACCCCAGGAGCCTTGCATTCAAGTCTTACACTCAAGCCCTGAAATTCAAGTCTTGAGCGAGTGTTCAACCCAAAATGTAGCTCCAAAACGTTGATTTTTCTTGCAGCATGGGAAGAATAGCGGCGTTTTTGGGGAATCCTATAGCGATATAAGCGAGCGATATAGATGTACTTGAGTAGGCGTACTTAAATCATCGATGGACTTGGGGGGACTTGGGGGACCTGGGGATACATGGACTCGGTGTATGCATAGCGACTACTTACGTAAGCGAATTACGTAAGTCAACCGCAAGCCAACCGCCATCGGCGAGTCGTTACGTGGGCGAACCGTCAAGCCACCCCTAAGTCAGTCCAGAAGGGTCAATCCAGAAGATTAACTCGAAGATTAATCCAGGCCACGACGGCAAGCGTAAGCGTAATAGCTAAGCCCACTCCAGGCAAATCCACTCGCAAATCCACCCAGGTAAACCCAGTCCAGGTAAACCTAGTCCAGGCAAACCTTGTAACCCATCGACCTGCCAGCATCGGCAACTCCAGACCGCTTCCTTCGTTCCCCTCAAGACAACCGTGACGTATCAACCGGCGCAACTTCAGGACTTAATTCGGGCGATCGACGAGGTGCTGGGCAAATCCAGCCCCCGGCTGCCTTGGGTAATGAGCGGCGAGGCAGACCAACAGCGCCGCGTCCTGGAGGAAACCCGACGCTATCTGGCCCAAATGCAGCAGCAGGGAACCCCAGCAGTGGGCAGCGCCCTCGCCCACGACCCCATGAATCAGGGCTATGCGGTGCCCCTGTCGCCGACCTCGCCTGCGGAATCGGCCCAACAGGTGCTGCAAGCCATGCTGCAAGAGATGACCTACTTGCGGACGACGGTGATGCAGCCGCTGCGAAATGACCTGGAAGTGCTGTATCGCCAGCGCGATCGCCTCCTGCAAGAAATTCACGAGCTAGAATCTCAGCGCCAACAGGCCGTGCTGACGGATGCCACACCGCCGCCTGCGGCCACGCTGCCCGCCGCCGACCAGCAGCGCCTCATCTCCGAGTTTTTGCAAACGCTGATGAGCCGGTTGCAGGCAGATCTATCAGGGCAGGTGGCCCAAATGCTGACGGAAATTGAGGCCCAGGCTGCGGGTGCTGGTGCCAGCGTTGCAGAGCCACATCGCCCCTCTGCCGCATCAGAAACAGCCGACCCGGCTGTGTCCCTATCTGCAACTGAGGTGCCCGCCCTCACGCCCGCCGAGCGCCTCCAGCAAATTCAGCGCATCCAGGCTCAGTCTGACCAACTACTGCTGAAGCTAGACAACAGCCTGCGAGTCATCTTCGAGTCGCTCCAGAGCAACATCGAAACCTATCAGGAATCGCTCAGCCTGGGGCTGGACAAGATGAATACCCTGGGGCAGCAGGGCGAGTCCATCTTTGCGGCAATGGTGAACCGCCTAGCCGAACAGCTCAGCCGAGAAGCCTCCCACTACCTCCAGGCCTCGATTCAAGATGCCGAATGGCAGCCCGCTACTAGCCTGCCTCAGTCGTCGGCCCGCCCGCCTGCCGAGCCGCCTGCCCCACAGCCGACGACAGAGCCAGCGACGGAACAGTGGCCACCCGCCTCGCTGGAAACCACTGCTCCGTCTGCCCGTCCGCAGTCCGACAGCCTCGACCCAATCGACCAACTCCTCAGCGAACTGGAAGACGAACTGACGGTATTTCAGGTGCCGGAACCTGTTTCGGATGAAGACTTGACCGTGTTCCAAGTGCCAGAACTCGATTTGGATGAGGAACTGACGGTATTCCAGGTTCCGGAACCCAGCCCGGAATCTGGTGCGGCTGACCGTGTGGCCCCCGAAAGCGAGTCAGACCCAATGCCTGCCGATACCCGCCCGATGGGTTCCACTGCCTATCCGGGGCTGCTGGACGAAATTGACGACCTAGAAGCCTTGGAACTGCTGACTCAGGAGCTAGAGCGGCTGGAACTGGCATCGGTGCCGGAACTGCCAGAACTGGAGGACGACGCAGAGTTTGCATCGCTAGACGATGGCGACGAAGACCTGACAATGTTCCAGATTGACGAGTCGGCGATGACGGATTTTCCGCCGGATGAGCCACTGGGCGATCCTCGCACGGTCTTACAGGTCGATGCTGAGGAGGCTGAAGAGACAGAAGAGGAAGCTGAAGACGCTGAAGAAGCCTCCGTCAGTCCAGGCTTGTCAATTGAAGATTTGGACTCGGCGCTAGATCTACTGGGGCAAATTAGTACCCAACTGGATGCCGAGCTAGAGCAGGCAGGCTCCACCGACGGGCCCGACAGCGCCGACCTGACGACGGGATTTGGGCTGGATGCCGACTCCGTTAGCGGTACAGACTCCTATGACGAACTGGATGCGTTTTACGAGAGCCTGTTTGGCATAGACGCGGCTGGGGCCACCGGAGAGACGGCAGAGACGGCAGCTGAAGAGCCAGTCGATCAACACCTGTCGGATGCGGAACAGCGATCGCTCGTTCAGTCCACCCCCGATTTAACGGATGTAGCAGAGCCTGGTTCGGTGAATGAAGGTGAATCCGATCTGCCTGATCTGTCTGGTTCGACTGATCTAACAAATCTGAGCGATACGCCCCCCATTGATGCCGAGTTGGGCAGCCTGGACAGTCTGGATCAGGCTTTGTTTGGCGGACAGGCAGACCCAGCCAGCGATGCTGCTGATGCGACGGATGCGGCGATCGCCAGCCCCAGCGTTGATGAACTGGTGGATTTGTTGAGCGAGTTCATGAATGTTCCTGCTGCGGCCGCTGCTGCGGAAGCCCGTGCTGGAGAAATAGCAGAGCCAGCCGAGCCGACGGCGCAAACCGAGTCCTCCGCCTTGCAGCCGTCCCACTCCACCGCGCCTCATTCTACCGTGCCTCATTCCACAGAGCGATCGCCCGAAGCAGTCGAGCATCTGCTGTTTGGGGAATCTCCAGAGCCGCCCCTCGCCGAGGAGCCGGACAGTGGACTGTCTTCGCCCCAGCCCAACAAGCCGGAGGTGATCCGCTCCCTCAACGACCTGCTGCAACTGATGGCGGCAGAATCCGCAGAAGAGTCGGCGGTGGGGCTGCCAGCGAATGGACTGGCGACCGATGCGGAAGATCGCTACGAGCCTGCAAATCCGGGCGAAGACCTGTTGGGTGGCGACGATGTGCTGTCCAGTCCCCGTCCCGATGTACAGGTGACCCAGACCACGCTGGAGCAGCTTGCGGCTGATTTATCAGATCTGGAGGGGCTGGCGGCGGATGCCTTTAGCACCGACTTGGCTGCCCTCAGTTCGTCCGCAGCAGCGCCCGCCACAGACGTGTTTGAAACGAACTCTGAAACGGACTCTGAAACGAGCAGTAGCTTTACAGATTCGCTGGCAGACTGGGGGCAACTCCCGCAGGAATCGCTGCGCGAGTCGCCCGATCCGTTCCCCGCTGCGGGTTCGGTTGCCGACCCGACTGACGAAGGTCAATCCTACTGGCAGGGCAGTTCTTTCGCTCAAAATGCCCCGACGGAAGAGGATCTGTTTATCTCCAGCCTGTTTCCTGTCGAAGATGGGTCGGACGACGAGATGACGCTGCTGCTGGACGGGCCGCCGCCGGGACTCTCCACCCCCCTGCCCGAAAAGGCAACTGCTCCTCTGACCACACCAGAATCGCTGGCGGATTGGGTCAACGCGCTGGATGAAACCGAACTGCCGCCCGACCGAGAAGACCTGAGCCTGAGCGACTTTCAGGCGGTGATGCAAACGGAGCCTGCACCAGTTGCCCCATTGGACGGAATGGGGGCGATCGCCGATGTGCAAACACCCCTCCATCCAGCGGATCAGTCGTCCCTGGTGGAGGAGTCATTAGAAGACTCGTTCGCTGACGATTTTTCGGATGACTTCTCTGGCGATTTCTCCAGTGATTTTTCCGGCGATCTGCTTGCCGAGGATCTATTCTCTGGTCTAGAAGTCTCTGGCCTAGAAGGTCTTGGCCCGGGCAGTGCCGCCGTATCTCCCGCCGTATCTCCCGCAGAAGCGCCCTCCGCCGCGCCCGCAGCCACGCCCTCAGACATGCCTGCTGAGAATGTCGGGTTAGAGTCTGCCAGCCTCGACGATTTTTCGGCGGATTTTGCTGTGCCTGCCTCGCCTGCGCCGTCCCAGGGCGTTCCTGCGAACTCCCCCGACCTCGCTCCCCCTCCGGCAATTCCCAACAGCCTCGAAGACCTGTTTGCAGAACTGCCGCCTGCCCCGCAGCCCAGTCCGCGCCAACCCAGCGTCCCCCCACCCAGCGACTCCCTCCCGGATAGCATCCTGGAAAATCTATCGCTATCGGTGCCTGCGCCGCCGCCGGGTGAGGCAGCATTTACGCTGAGCGGCTTGGAGAGCCTGTTTGAAGATTTGCCGTCGGTGGGCGAGGTGACTCCCGTGCCGCCGCCAGGGTCGCCCAGCACCAACCTGACCGCAGCCGATTTGACCAGTTTGTTTGATGACGCAGAACCCGCTCCTGCGGCTGACTTGGGGAATCCAGTGAATCCGGTGGATGAGGCACAGCCTGCGGATTTGCCCGAGTCCTCCAGCGAGGCAAAAAAAAAATCCTCTAATCCGCCCAGCCCCCGCGAACCCAGAGGCTTCGGGCGGCTCCAGCCCAACACCCGCCGTCCCCAATAGTGCTGAGCCGGATTGGGAACTGCTGTCCGCTGCCGGAGGCAATTCGGGCCCAAACCCAGATTTTGCCGCTGCTCCTGCTGCCGAGTTGCCGCTGTCTGCAACTGACCCATTGCAACCCTGGCTCGAAAGCTTTGATCCAGAAGACTATGAGCCAGATCTAGAGCTACAGGATTTGATGCAAACTCTGGGGATTGCTCCGGAGGCGCTGTCGCGGCTGCTGTCTGCCCTGTCGGGTGTGTCTGGATCTGGTTCGCCCCAGGCAGGCAAACCCGCTGAAGCATCGGCAAAGCAGGCTGAGAATGTCCAGTGGTATCTGGGGTTGGACATTGGAACAACGGGCATTTCGGCAGTGCTGCTGCGATATCCAGCGGGAGCGCTGTACCCGGTTTACTGGCTGGAATTGCCGCCTGCGTCGGAGCGCAATCGCCTGCCTGCCCGCAAGACGTTTCGGCTGCCCGTGCAGGTGCAACTCAGCGCGGCAGATGAGAAGGATCAAAATACGGCTCCCATTGCGATCGCCCCCCTCTCTGCCAGCCTCGGCCAGCCGCGCACCCAACAGCCCCACCGGCTCACTCTCAGCCACCTCAAGCCCTACCTGCAAGTCGGCGTGCCCTACTATTCCACCGAGACGCTGCAATGGGAACCCGTCGCCCGCTGGAGTGATGCCCAGTCCCTGCCGCTGAGCCTGTTTCAGCAAGCGCTGCGGACGCTGTTGGTGAGCCTTACCTTCTCAACGGGCGGCTATGCCTCCGAAGACGTTGCCACGACAATCCCATTGCTCACCTGCGGCGCAGTGGATCTGGAAGAAGCCCAGTTTCAGCTTGCGCTGCGGCAGTTGACGGGCGTGATTGTCAGCTATCCCGCCAACTGGTCGGATACCTATAGCTTCA
>NZ_DVEA01000234.1:0-9100 GCF_015295965.1 Thermoleptolyngbya sp. M55_K2018_002 | reverse complement strand
CTGGGCACGCGCACGGCAGCCTCGCGGTTGTCCATACCCCAGGCGCGAAAGGCTCCGCTCCAACTCTGGGGCTGGAGACGGCGGTAAGAATTGGTGCTGGGTGTGGTCAGGGCCATCAAGGCGGGGAGATGGTGCAAAATGCCGCCAATAAAATGAAGGGCGATCGCCGAGAGGGTTCCGGGCCGTCCTGCCTCTGGCAACACATTCACGCCATCGCGCCACAGGCTGAGATGCAGGTGGCAACCGCTCCCCGCCTGGTCAGCGAAAATCTTGGGCAAAAATGAAGCCCGCAGCCCGTGTCGCAGCGCCACGCCACGCACTGTTTCTCGCAAGGCAATCTGCGAGTCGGCGGCCCGCAGTGCATCCCCGTAGCGAACGGCAATTTCGTGCTGTCCTGGCCCCGACTCTGGATAATAGCGCTCGACCCAAATTCCCTGGGCTATTAGCGCGTCAGTGATATCATCGATGACCGCTTGGTTCAGATCCATCCCCAAAGTCGCCGCAAAGGGGGTGCGATCTGCCGGGTGAATTGATCCTGACTCATCCAGCCGCAGCAGATAAAATTCAGGCTCAAACGCCGCCATCATCCGCAGCCCTGCTTCCTGCTCCAGACGAGCCAGCATTCGCTTCAGGAAGCCGCGCGGACACAGGCTCCAGGGCTGCTCACCTAGCTGCATGTCGGCCATCACGCGGGCATGGCCCGGCGCGTAGGGCAAGGGGGTCAGCGTTTCCCAGTCGGGCACCAGCCACGCTTCGCCCACGGGGCCCAGTCCGCTGTCTGCGGCCACGCCGTCCAGCATCACGGGAACCGCCTGCTGCGCCATCGAGATGCCGATTCCCCAGTCTCGATGTTCATCTAGAAACTGGCGGTGAAAGGCTTTGCCGCGAATGACGTTGCCGTTGTCGCACCATAGCAAACGCACAAAGCGGGTGTTGTACTGGGCGAGTCGAGTGGCTAGAGAATTGGAGTCGGTCATGGGGTTTGTGATCGTTGCTTGTGATCCATGTTGCGATCGCCCTTGCTGAACTTTGGGGAGCAAAGAGTTCTGCGTATAGTTCCATTGAAGCAAGATTAAAGCTTCAATAAAGCCTCTGTGAAGCTAATAGACGCGCTTGAACGCCGCCTTAAGATACACGTGAGCAAGTCACCTCAGTAATTGCACGCACTTATGTTGTGATTGCTTCTGCTACTCGTTCTCTAGCTTTACTCTTATGCCGTCAGGGCTTGATTGCCCTTCATTTTCTAAGCATTTCGGCTCTGTTTGCCAGTTTTAGGTTCCCCGTCCGATTTCTAGGTCCCGTCTTCAGATTTTAGGTTTCAAGTCTCAAACGTCTTAGGGTGCGAGTTGGTTTTGAAGTAGACCCGTAGTGTAGTGGGTAGTTTTGCGCTGCTGGTTTATGTTGAACTTCATGTCTGATCCTGCGCTCTTATCCGGAACTTGCTCTCCCAGATTTCTATATTCATTGCTATGGATAGCCAAGCCTCATTTTTATCTGCCAATCTCTCTCCCGCCTCTTCGTCCGATTTTCTAGAAATCGTCCTGGGTAGCGGCAACGACACGATCTTCACGCCTACTGAACACTCAGAGCGAACTCTCTATCGGGGTGGTCTGGGCATCGACCGGATTAACCTAGTGTTTACATCCGAGCAACTCCAGACCATCCTCGACGGCGGCCAGTGGCCCGCTCTAAAGACGTACCTCAGCGATCCAACAAACCGACGGCTAGAGCTGGTGTCGCTGCTGAATTTTGCGGCTGAAGGCTTTGAGATAGCCGCGTTGTATATTCAGGACACGAGTAACCCAGAGTTGGGCGATCGCCTCGTGCCCATTTCCCTGGACGCGCTGCTCAATACAGAAGCTGTTGTCATTGGGCAGCCTGTTGAGGCTGGAGTCCTGAGGGCGATCGCCTCCACAGACGACCCACTGCCCTTTCAGCTTGCGACGCTGGCTGAATCTGATGAGGCTGCTGTGAATCTTTCCACACTGGCCGCCTCGAAAGGTCTGCCAGAGGACGAGATTGCCGAAAAGCCCACACTGGTTGGTTCTCCCAATGTCAGCACGCTGTTTATCGGGATGGATCGAGCCTACGTGATCGAAGCCAGCAACGGCAGCGACTACATCTACGCAGGTGATTCTGATGATCTAATCTATACAGGGTTGATTGCCACTGAAGTTCCCTCTCCAGTCCCCACCTTGGCAACAACGAACCCTGCCGCTGCCGTACCTGCCGACATCGACCGGGTATGGGCAGGCGGAGGCAATGACACCATCATCCTCAGCAGCGATGCCGACACGATTTATGGAGAGGATGGTGACGACCTGTTTTTATTCAATGTGCCAGGTTATGCAGACGGCAGCGCTCTGGATGGCGACACCATCTATGGCGGTGCAGGCAGCGACACCATCCGCAACGACACACCCGGAGCCGATATCTTCCTCTGGCAAATCAACAACTTCTACCAGTTTCCTACCTCTACCTGGATTTATGGCGTGGAAGTGTTTGATGGCAACGGCGGTACGGTCATTGGGCGCGATACGGTCACCAACTATCTTGATTTCTCGGTTTTTGAATCGGTCATTAACGTCCCCTTAATTCGGCTGGGGGATAGTCACGACTTGGTTAATGCCTCGACCTTTGCCACAGCCGTAGAAATCCACGGACTTGGCGGCAATGACTATCTTATTGGCGGCGCAGGTGATGACACACTGGTTGGCGGCTCCGGCGATAATTTGCTCACAGGCGGCCCCGGTCGAGACACATTTCACCTGAGTGCGCCCGGACAGGGTATAGACCAGATTACAGACTTTACGCCAGGTGTGGATCGCCTGCGAATCGCTGCTTCAGACTTTGGCAATTTCCAGGGCGCTGGGCCATTGCAGGCAACCCGATTTGCGATTGGCGTAGCAGCCCGGACTCCCCTCCATCGAATTATCTACAACCCATTGAACGGAGACTTGCTATACGACGCAAATGGCGCTGGTGATGGGTTAGACCCTGTGCAAATCGCAATTCTGCCGCGAAACTTGTCGCTGAGCCGCACTGATATTTTGGTGGTGTAGCTTGGTGATGTAGCTTGGTGATTGGCGGATAACGTCATTGGCTAAGGTGCAGCCGCTTCACTCTCGGCATCAGGAAGCGCCCAGACGAATCAGGCGGCCGTTCGGCGCGTCGGTAAGGACATACAGGTAGCCGTCAGGGCCCTGGCGCACGTCTCGAACTCGTTGTCCAATGGGAATTGCAGACTCACTGATGACCCGCCCTATTTCGTCTACTTCAATCTGGCGCACATCTTGCGATACCAATCCACCCGCAAAAAGCTTCCCTTGCCACTCAGGAAAGCGATCGCCCCGATAAATCGCCAACCCTGATGGAGCAACTGCTGGAGTCCAGACTAGCCTCGGATCGACCATACCCGGCCGCGACTGTTCCGATGAAATAACGCCGCCAGAGTATTCGCGGCTAAAGGTGACCACCGGCCAGCCATAGTTTTCGCCAGGGGCAATTAGATTTAGCTCATCGCCGCCGCGAGAGCCATGTTCTGTAGACCATACGCGCTGCGTCACCGGGTCAAACGCCAGTCCTTGTATGTTGCGATGTCCATAGCTCCAAATGCTGGGTTCAGCGTTTGCGGTATTGACAAAGGGGTTATTGGCAGGGACAGATCCATCGTCGTTGAGCCGCACAATTTTTCCAAGATGCACATTCAGGTTTTGCGCCTGGTTGCGGATCAGGTCGCCATCAAGCTGTACGGGCGGGTTGCCGCCGTCGCCGATCGACACCAGCAGCGTATTGTCGGGTAGCCAGACCAGGCGAGATCCAAAGTGCTGCCCCTGTGTCTTGGTGCGGTTCACTTCAAACAGCACTGTCCAGTTGGTCAGGCGCGTTCCGTCAAACTGGGCGCGGGCGACGCGGGTCTGGTTCGCGTTCGCTGCGCCGTGGGCATAGGTGAAATAGACCCAGCGGTTTTCGGCAAACTGCGGATGCAGCGAGATGTCCAGCAATCCGCCCTGTCCGACTGCCAGCACTGGAGGAACGCCGGAAATCGGTGTTGGGTCTAGCCGCCCGTTGCGAATGATCCGCAGCCGTCCGGGGCGCTCGGTCACCAGCATATCGCCATTGGGCAGCCACGCAATGCCCCAGGGATGCTCCAGGTTTTGGGCAATGGTGGTTTGCTGAATGCCCTGCTGCTGGGCGATCGCCCCGCTGAGGACAGGCGTAATAGCGGCATCAACCTCGCTAGCAGCAGAGGCAACGTCAAACGCAGCAGGTGCTTCAGCATCAGATGCGGCAGGCGGAATGTCGGAAGGGGAATCGGCGGGGGCGATCGCAGCGGGAGAGGCTTCGGGCATCTCTGGCTGCACCGGAGGCGAAGCAGCACAACCGATTAGAGAAACGAGAGCCACTAGATATCCTGGGGTTTTCAAGAGGTCAGGGTTCAGAATCGCCATAGGACATTGAGTTGCCGAATCACTGCACGAAAAATCAGCCCGCTGAAATCATCCTGCTGAAATCCTGGTCGTCAGGCGCTTTCGGGGACTGCGTAGAGGGCGATCGCCCACTCTACAATACAGCTTGATTATAACGACGGACTTTCCTGACCCGGATCTGTCCCAGTGCAGAGCCTCTACAAAGACGCTGATCAAAATACGCTCAACTATGCTTAGAAATTAGCTGAAACAAAAAGCCCCTCACCGGATGGCGAGGGGGCTTTCAGTTAAGGATTCAATGACCTGAACTCCATCAAGCTAGCCAAATCGACTAGAGGTTGAGGCGATCAGGAAGGCGGCATAGGTCAGGATGTAGCCCACTGTGAAGTGTGCCAGACCTACCAGACGAGCCTGAACAATAGACAGCGCAACGGGCTTGTCTTTCCAACGAACCAGGTTTGCAAGCGGTGTCCGCTCGTGGGCCCAGACGATGGTCTCGATCAGTTCTTGCCAGTAGCCGCGCCAGCTAATCAGGAACATGAAACCTGTTGCCCAGACCAAATGTCCAAACAGGAACATCCACGCCCAAACTGCCAGGTTATTCATGCCGTAGGGGTTGTAGCCGTTGATTAGCTGAGCCGAGTTAAGCCACAGATAATCGCGCAGCCAGCCCATGATCGTCGGCGAACTTTCGTTGAACTGAGCCACGTTGCCTTGCCACACGCCCAGATGCTTCCAGTGCCAGTAGAAGGTGACCCAACCAATGGTGTTGAGCATCCAGAACATGGCGAGATAGAAAGCGTCCCAGGCGGAGATGTCGCAGGTGCCGCCACGACCGGGGCCATCGCAGGGGAAGCTGTAGCCAAAGTCCTTCTTGTCGGGCATCAGCTTCGAGCCGCGAGCATCCAGCGCGCCTTTCACGAGGATCAGCGTCGTGGTGTGCAGACCCAAGGCGATCGCATGGTGAACCAAGAAGTCGCCAGGGCCAATGGTCAAGAACAGCGAGTTTGCGCCGCTGTTGATGGCATCCAGCCAGCCGGGTAGCCACACGTTGCCGTGGTTAGGCCAGGCTGTCGCTGCAATGCTGTCAGGGTTTGACAGCAGCGTGTTGAAGCCATACAGCGCCTTACCCGAAGATGCCTGAACGAACTGAGCAAACACAGGCTCCACCAGGATTTGCTTTTCGGGCGTGCCGAAAGCCTGCATCACGTCGTTATGGACGTAAAGACCCAGCGTGTGGAAGCCGAGGAACAGCGACACCCAGCTCAGGTGAGAGATGATCGCTTCCTTGTGTTGCAGCACGCGATCCAACACGTTGCCTTTGTTCTGAGCGGGGTCATAATCCCGCACCAGGAAAATAGCACCGTGTGCAAACGCGCCCACCATGATGAAGCCAGCAATGTACTGGTGGTGGGTATAGAGCGCCGCCATCGTCGTGTGATCCTTCGCAATGAAGGCGTAAGGCGGCATCGCATACATATGCTGCGCCACCAGCGACGTGATCACGCCCAGAGAAGCCAGCGCCAGCGCCAGTTGGAAGTGCAGCGAGTTGTTCAGGGTTTCATACAAGCCCTGGTGGGGCAGATTGAACTGACCTTCGCTGCTCTTGCTCAGCAAACCGGCTTTGGAGTTCAGCATTTCTTTGATGCTGTGTCCAATGCCGAAGTTGGTACGATACATGTGGCCTGCGATGATGAAAATCACGGCGATCGCCAGATGGTGATGCGCGATATCCGTCAGCCACAGCGCCTCAGTCTGGGGATGGAAACCACCCAGGAACGTCAGAATCGCCGTACCAGAGCCTTCGCCAGAGCTAAACACATGGTTCAGCCCGTCGGGGTTTTCCGCATACACGCCCCAGTTGCCCGTAAAGAAAGGCAGCAGACCAGCGGGGTGCGGCTTCACCGACAGGAAGTTATCCCAACCCACATGAATCCCGCGAGATTCGGGAATCGCCACGTGAACCAGGTGACCCGTCCAGGCCAAAGAGCTAACGCCAAACAGGCCTGCCAGGTGGTGGTTCAGCCGAGATTCTGCGTTCTTGAACCAGGACAACGACGGACGGAACTTGGGTTGCAGGTGCAACCAGCCAGCAAACAGAAAGATCGATGCCAGCAGCAGCAAGAACACAGCGCCCGTATAGAGTTCGCCGTTTGTCCGCATCCCGATCGTGTACCACCAGTGATACACGCCAGAGAAGGCAATGTTCACCGGCCCAGAAGCACCGCCCTGGGTGAAGGCATCGACGGCCGCTTTACCGAAATGAGGGTCCCAGATCGCATGGGCGATGGGTTTTACATGCAGCGGGTCTTTGATCCACTGCTCGAAGTTGCCTTGCCAGGCGACGTGGAAGAGGTTGCCCGAAGTCCACAAAAAGATGATTGCCAAGTGGCCGAAGTGAGAAGCAAAAATCTTTTGATAAAGATTCTCTTCCGTCATGCCATCGTGGCTTTCAAAATCATGGGCGGTGGCAATCCCATACCAGATCCGCCGAGTGGTCGGATCTTGCGCCAAATCCTGGCTGAATTTTGGGAATTTAGTTGCCATAAGTCCTGATTAACAGACTCAGTTAACAATCAGCAGTTTTGCTATTTAGCCTCCAGTCTACCCGACTCCAGCGGTAGAACCTTGGGCACTTCGCTACAGAACCACATCAGATTTCATTGGAGAAATCAATGCAATCAATCGCTCAGTGCCCAACATTCACCGTCCTTATCTAGCAGTCTAGAGAAGTCAGCACCCTAGGGAGTGCCTAGCCAACAGCAATAATTCGAGCCAGGAAGAAGGCCCAAGTCGTTGCGATACCCCCAAGGAGGTAGTGAGCCACCCCAACCGCACGACCCTGAATGATGCTCAGAGCGCGAGGCTGGATCGCCGGAGCAACCCGAAGCTTGCTGTGGGCCCAAACGATGGATTCGATCAGTTCTTGCCAGTAGCCGCGACCGCTGAACAAGAACATCAGGCTGAACGCCCAGATGAAGTGGGCACCCAGGAAGATTAGACCGTAGGCCGACAGCGCCGAGCCGTAGGAGCCGATCACCTGAGAGGCCTGTGCCCAGAGGAAGTCGCGCAGCCAACCGTTGATAGTGATGGCGCTCTGAGCAAAGTTGCCGTTCGTAATGTGCGTTACCGAGCCGTCTGGTGCGACCGTGCCCCACACGTCCGACTGCATCTTCCAACTGAAGTGGAAAATCACAATCGAGAGGGAGTTGTACATCCAGAACAGACCGAGGAATACGTGATCCCAACCAGAGACCTGGCAGGTGCCGCCACGACCCGGCCCGTCGCAAGGGAAGCGGAAACCGAGGTTGGCTTTGTCGGGAATCAGGCGAGAACTGCGAGAGAAGAGAACACCCTTTAGCAGGATCAGCACCGTCACGTGAATGGTGAAGGCGTGGATATGGTGAACCATGAAGTCTGCCGTGCCCAGGGCGATCGGCATCATGGCAACCTTGCCACCCACGGCAACCAGATCGCCACCGAAGGCGAGGCTGGCGGGGCCGATGGCATTGGGCGCAGTCGCTCCAGGAGCGGCCGTGTGCAGACCCTGTACCCACTGTGCAAATACGGGCTGGAGCTTAATCGCCGTGTCCGAGAACATGTCTTGGGGACGGCCCAGCGCCCGCATGGTGTCGTTGTGAATGTAGAGTCCGAAGCTATGAAAGCCCAGGAAAATACAAACCCAGTTCAGGTGGGAGATGATGGCATCGCGATGGCGCAACACCCGATCCAGCAGGTTATTGACGTTTTGAGCAGGGTCGTAGTCACGCACGAAGAAGATCGCTGCGTGAGCGCCTGCACCCACCACCAAGAATCCGCCAATCCACATGTGATGCGTGAACAGCGAAAGCTGGGTCGGATAGTCGGTCGCCAAGTAGGGATAGGGCGGCATCGCGTACATGTGCTGCGCAACGATGATGGAAAGCGACCCCATCATGGCCAGGTTGATGGCCAACTGAGCGTGCCAGGAGGTCGTGAGGATCTCATACAGACCCTTGTGACCTTCACCCGTGAAGGGCCCTTTGTGACCCTCCAGGATTTCCTTCATGCTGTGACCGATGCCCCAGTTGGTGCGGTACATATGACCCGCGATGATGAATAGAACGGCGATCGCCAGATGGTGGTGAGCCGTATCGCTGAGCCACAGACCACCCGTCACCGGGTTCAGCCCGCCTTTGAACGTGAGGAAATCCGCATACTCGCCCCAGTTGAGGGTGAAGAAGGGGGTCAAGCCCTTCGAGAAGCTGGGATACAGATCCGCCATCAGGCTGGAGTTCAGGATGAACTCGTGCGGCAGCGGGATATCCTTCACAGCCACGCCCGAATCGAGCAACTGGTTAATCGGCAGAGACACATGGATTTGGTGGCCAGCCCAACCCAGAGAACCCAGACCCAGCAGACCGGCCAGGTGGTGGTTCATCATGGATTCCACGTTTTGGAACCACTCCAGCTTGGGAGCAGCCTTGTGATAGTGGAACCAGCCTGCAAACAGCATTAGACCTGCCATCACTAGCGCACCAATGGCGGTGCAGTAGAGCTGGAAGCTGTTGGTAAAGCCGGAGGCGCGCCACAGTTGGAACAATCCAGAGGTGATCTGGATGCCCTGGAAGCCGCCGCCAACATCTGCATTCAAAATCTCTTGACCGACAATTGGCCAAACCACCTGAGCA